>JALVES010000101.1 GCA_027030635.1 Saprospiraceae bacterium
TGTCTGTTGTCTGTTAGGATCGGGGTGCTGACGTAAGGAAGACCCCCGAGCCGGCCGGATTTGAACAGTTGTCGGTTGTCGGTTGGTGAAATCGGGGAAATCGGCGGAATCGGCGGAATCGGCGGAATCGGTTGGATCGGTTGGATCGGGGGAATCGGTAAAATCGGAGGTCATTTTCCACGCGATGCGAAGCGAGCGTAAAATCACATTAGAACGCGAAGCGTTCCACATTAGAGCCGCAGGCTCCACATTAGACGCGAAGCGTCCACATTCCACCTCACTTCACAAAGCGAATTTCCAAAGTATAATCTCCTTCCGTCAGCCCGTCGGCGCCGGCTACGCCTACGATGACTTTGTAGGGGTTGCGCAGAGCGAGGATATGGCGGACGGTGCGGGTGTGATTTTGGGTTTTTCCGCGGTAGGGGCGGTCCCATTTGTAGTCGGCTTCACAGCGCACGCAGGAGGGGAGGTCGGGTACGACGGATTCGCGGGTAGTGCCTATTTCGTAGGCATAGAGGCTGAAGTTGTCTTTGCGATTGGCAGGGATGACCGTGATCTCCACTTCGGAATAGGCCGGCAGCATAAATTCATAAAGGACGTGATTGCCCGTAAATTTGTGTGCCTGGGTGCCGGGGAAACAGGCTACGGAGCTGTTCCAGGCCCAGGAGAGGTCGGGCATGAGCTCGCCTTGAGAGAGGTTTCCTTCGATGCGGAAGACTTCGCCCTTCTTGGGTTCAATTTTGATGGGTTCCAACTGCTCTTTTTGCACGAAAGAAGTGAAGAGCAAAACACAGAAAAGAATGGTCAGGTTTTTCATGGAAAGGTTTTTTAAGGGTTAACACATGCAAAAGATAACGCCTTTTGCTTACTGTTTAATATGCACATCCCTTTGCGGGAAAGGAATCTCCACACCGTGCTCAATAAATTTTTTGTTGATGGTCTTGCGGATATCGCTTTTGATGCGTTCGATGCGAAAGAGTTTCTGACTGAAAAAGAGCAGTTCGAATTGCAGCGCCGAGTCGCCAAAGTCCGTAAACCATACGTCAATCAGGGCTTCATTGGTAACGTCGGGATGTTCCAGAGCGCTTTCTTTGAGCAGGCGTATGACCAAGTCCACATCGCTGCCATAGGCCACACCTACGCGGATGCGGAAACGCACTTTTTTAGATTGATGGCTCCAGTTGACCAGCCTGCTGGTCGTAATGATGGAGTTGGGAATGATGTCCACGATATTGTCGCGATTGATGCCGATGGAAGTTCGCAAACCGATTTTTTGAATCATAATGATGTCATCTTCCACTTCTAAGATGTCTCCCACTTTGACACTGCCCTCGGCCAACAGGATAAAGCCACATACGATGTCGTTAAAAGTTTGCTGCAAACCCATGCCTACACCCACCAGGAGCGCTGCCGAACCCGCCAAAAGCACCGTAACTTTGACGCCCACAGTCTCCAGCATAATGGAGATGGAGACCACCCAAAGCACATAGCGAATGATCTGAAAAACCGACCACAGGCTGCCTTCATCCATGGATTTCAGGCTGCGGGCATTGTACAGCGCCTTTTTGATGATCCAGAGCAGGGCTTTGGTGGAAAAGAAGATCAGTACAAGCGTCAATAAAGTGCCCACAGAAAAGACATAGTCTCCTATGTGCAGCAGCTCATAGCTCAGAAAGTCTTCGAGGTATTGCAAAAAGTTATCCATAAGGCTGCTTTTAGTCGGGGAAAAAGCCGACGAACACCGGACGGAAAATACGCCGGCCGAAAGATAACCATATTTTTTGGCGAAAAAACAAAATCGCCTTACTTTAGCTCCCCGAAAGCGCGATTAAGCAAATCACTTCTTCATGTGCAAAACCAAAACGATTATGGAAATTGACATAACCAATGTTTTAGACGCCGCCAAAGAGAGCTTTGACAACAGCATAGAGCATCTCAAACACGAGCTGGCTAAAATACGCACGGGCAAGGCTTCTCCGGCTATGCTCAATGGCTTGATGGTAGAGTACTACGGCACACCTACGCCCCTGAATCAGGTCGCCAATGTATCTCTGGCCGACAGCCGCACCATCGCCATACAGCCCTGGGAGAAGAGCATGCTTCCCGTCATCGAAAAGGCCATCTTTGAAGCCAACCTCGGCTTTACACCTATGAACGACGGGGAGTTCATTCGCATCAACATCCCGCCGCTTACCGAGGAGCGCCGCAAAGAATTGGTCAAGCAGGCTCATCATTACGGAGAAGAAGCCCGCATCAGCCTGCGCACTACGCGCCATAAGGCCTTAGACATCGTCAAAAAAGCCGTCAAAGACGGTTATCCCGAAGATGAGGGCAAGCGCATGGATGCCAAAATTGAAGACCTGGTCAAAGAGTACGCCAACAAGGTGCAGGCTCTGGTCGAAGCCAAAGAGAAAGACATCATGACCATATAGCCCGCAGGCTTAAGCCTGGGGCTGCTTCTCACTTTTTCTCCATAAAAACGATGGGGCAGATCATTTCTTCGAGGGAAATGCCTCCGTGCTGGAAGGTGTTTTTATAGTAATTGTGGTAGTGGTTGTAGTTGTTGGGGTAGAGAAAGAAGATGTCTTCTTTGGCAAAGATAAAGGTGGAGCTGATGTTCGGGCGCGGGAGGCCGGCTTTGTGCGGGTCTTTGATGGCGAGGACATCGCCTTGCTCGTATTGCAAATTTCGGCCCACCTTATAGCGCAGGTTGGTCGTCGTCTCGCGATCACCAATGACACGAGAGGGAGTGTTCACCCGGATGGTACCGTGATCGGTGATAAAGATGAGTTGAAAATCCCTTTGCTCAGCCACGGATTGCAGGGAAGCCCATAGAGGCGAGTTGCTAAACCAGGAGCGCGTCAGGGAGCGGTAGGCCTTTTCATCTCCGGCCAGTTCTTTGAGCACTTCCATTTCCGTGCGGGCATGCGAGAGCATGTCTATGAAATTATAGACCACAACCGTGAGCTCGTTGTTGAGATAGTTGATGAGGTTATTCTGCAGCTCTTTGGCGTGGGCCACATTGGTTACCTTGTGGTAAGAGAACTTGATGGGAGTACGGAAAACCCGACGAATTTGCTGGTCCAGCAATTCCTCTTCGTATTGATTTTTGCCGCCTTTTTCATTGTCGTTCAGCCACCAATCGGGGAAGCGCTTTTGGATGTCGAGCGGCATCATGCCGGCGAAAATGGCATTCCGGCTATACTGCGTAGTCGTCGGCAAAATGCTATAGAAATAATCTTCCTCCACCACCCTGAAAACATCCGAGATGATGGGCTCAATGGCTTTCCACTGATCATAGCGCAGATTGTCGAGCAGAACGACTATGGTGGGCTTGTCCTTGCTCAGGCGCGGAAAGACCCGCTGCAGCAAGAGACCGTTTGACATCACGGGCGCGGCCTCTGTGCCGGCTATCCAATCGAGATAATTTCGCTCAATAAAGCGGGAAAAGGCAGCATTGGCTTCCTGCTTTTGCATGGAGAGGATATCCCACATCTCGGTAGAATCCGACTGGTCAATCTTGAGCTCCCAATTGATGATTTTGCGATAGACCTCCACCCACTGCTCAAAATCCAGGCCGCTGTTGATCTCCATCATCAACTGGCGAAACTCCTGCTGATAGTCCATGTTGGTCTTCTCGCGGATGAGTCGCTTGTTGTCTATGATTTTTTTGAGCGTCAGCAACAATTGAGTGGGCTTCACCGGCTTGATCAGGTAATCGGTAATCTCAGCACCCAGGGCGCTTTCCATGACATCCTCGGCCTCATTCTTGGTAACCATGACTACCGGCAAAGTCGGCTGCAACTGCTTGATCTTCTCCAGCGTTTCCAGGCCCGGTCCGGGCATAGACTCGTCGAGGAAGACCACTTCGATGTTTTTGTCCTCTTTGCACACATCCACGGCATCGTAACCCGAAGTTACGGTAATCACTTCATAGCCTTTCTTTTCCAAAAAGAGGAGTTGGGGTTTGAGCAAGTCAATTTCGTCGTCGGCCCAAAGTATTTTGATCTTATCCATAGGTTTTGTCTGCAAGGTACTTGTTGAGATTCTACAGCCCCGTCAACGACAAGGCCGAATATATAACCGCAAAGATAGGGCTTTTGTTATCCGGAGAAAATACTATCTTAGCAGCAGGTGTAAAACCCCTTTAAAGAATGAGAATAGAAGACATCATCCAACAGGCCGAAGGGAGAAAACTGGAATTCAAGCGTGAAGTTCCCAAAGGCCTGGACATTTGCAAAACGGCCATCGCCTTTGCCAACGATGCGGGGGGTACCATTTTCATTGGTATAAACGACAAACCCAGGAAAATTACAGGCATAGATGCAGAGCAACTCATCCCCCTGGAAGAACAAATCAGCAATAAAATTCACGACAATTGCAGCCCCATCATTCTTCCCGAAATTGTATTCCTGAAACACCGGGACAAACACGTCATAGCTGTAAAAATTTACAAAGGGAGCAACCCTCCCTATTACCTCAAGGGAAAAGGCAAAGACAAAGGTACGTACATTCGCGTCGGTTCTTCAAACCGTTTAGCCAACCAAGACATCATCGAAGAACTCGAGCGGCTCAAGAGCAACATTTCCTTCGACGGTCTTCCTGTCTTTTTAAAGGAGGTAAAGGATTTGAACATCCATTCCCTGAAAGAACAATTTGAACAAACCACAGGTGAAACGCTGGATGAAGTTACCCTGGCAAAACTCGGTCTGACTAAGACAGAGCAGGGGGTTAAGTTTCCCACCCATGCACTGGTATTGTTGTCAGATGACCCCTTAAAATCTCAACTATTCCCATACGCAAAAATAGAATGTGCCAAATTTAAAGGAACAACTCCCGGCAATTTCATAGATCAAAAAAGCATTCAGGGTCCTTTAAGTTTACAGGCTGAGCAGGCCTATCAATTTGTCTTACGCCATATTTCGCAAGGTGCAGCATATCAGGGAGTCTATCGAAAAGATCGCTGGGAGTACCCCGTCATTGCCATCAGAGAAGCCATCCGCAATGCTGTCATCCACAGGGATTACTCTTTAAGAGGGCAGGACATCAAAATTGCCATTTTCGACGACAAGATAGAAATCAGCAGCCCGGGGAAACTGCTCCCTACGGTAGATTTCAACGACATGGAAGCCGGCCAATCAGACATACGAAACAAAGTACTGGCCCCTGTGTTCAAAAAACTGGGCATCATCGAACAATGGGGCAATGGCCTCCAACTCATAGCCAATGCCCTGAAGGATTATCCCGAAATCAAACTCGCCTGGAAAGAACCGGGCTTAAACTTCAGGCTGTCCTTCATCAAAAAATACCATGACGAAGCAAGCCCGACAACTTATGCGAGTTCAGCCTCAAAGCAAACTGAAAGCCCAAAAGACAGCAGCGTCGGAGAACCGGCCGTCCATTATGGCAGTCCCACCCCTGCGAATCCATTTCAAAATGGCTTTGCGAACGATTACGAACGATTAGACGTCTCTCACGAACGATTTCGAACGATTACGAACGATTACGGGCAGCTCAACAGGGAAGAAAGGGCCATTCTTCAGTACCTGCTCAAACACGGAAAAATATCGCGAAGAGAGGCCACCCGCCTGACGGGTTACAAAGACACCAAAACCTATGAGATGCTGACGGGGCTCGTCGAGGCCAGGCTTCTCAAAAGGGAGGGAAAAGGTCGAAGTACTTACTATATCCTTTCCGAACAACTTTTGAAGTAGCAAAAAACGGGCTTTCGCCCGTTTTTTACTTCTGCCCGTTGGTAGCGCCTTTTTTCTCTGCCTCTTTGGCCAGGTTTTCCTGTTCCGTTTGCTTGGGCTCGGCGGTACCGAGGATGGCGGCTTTGATTTTGGCTTCCATTTCCAGGGCCACTTCCGGATTGTCTCTGAGAAACTGCTTGGCGGCTTCGCGTCCCTGGGCGATTTTGACACCTCCGTAGGAGTACCAGGCTCCGCTTTTCTGGATGATGTCGTAATCCACGCCGAGGTCAACGATTTCGCCGGCTTTGGAGATACCCTCGCCGTACATGATATCGAACTCTGCCACGCGGAAGGGCGGCGCCATTTTATTCTTGACGACCTTCACTTTGACGTGATTGCCGATCACATTGCCTTCCTTGTCTTTGAGTGCAGCTCCGGAGCGACGGATGTCGAGGCGCATGGAGGCGTAGAATTTCAGGGCATTACCGCCTGTAGTCGTTTCGGGATTGCCAAAAACGACGCCGATTTTTTCGCGCAGCTGGTTGATGAAAATGCAGCAGGCGCCTGTGCGGCCGATGGTACCCGTCAGTTTACGCATGGCCTGAGACATCAGGCGGGCTTGGAGGCCCATTTTGGAATCGCCCATTTCGCCTTCGATCTCGGCCCGTGGCACGAGGGCGGCTACGGAGTCAATGACGATGATGTCTATGGCTCCGGAGCGGATGAGGTTTTCGGTAATTTCCAGGGCTTGTTCTCCATTGTCGGGCTGGGCGATGAAGAGGTTGTCGGTATCTACGCCGAGGGCTTCGGCATAGGAGCGATCGAAGGCGTGCTCTGCGTCTATAAAGGCAGCCAGGCCGCCCTGCTTTTGGCACTCGGCAATGGCATGTATCGCCAGGGTGGTTTTACCCGAAGACTCCGGCCCGAAGATTTCCACCACGCGCCCGCGCGGGAATCCATTGATGCCCAGGGCTATATCCAGGCCCAAAGAGCCCGTGGGGATGGCATCGCTGACATCTGCTACTTTGGCATCTCCAAGACGCATAACGGCGCCTTTGCCATAGGTTTTTTCCAATCTGCTCACCGTTTCGAGCAGCGCTTTCATTTTGGCATCTCTATCTTGTGACATAGCTTCAATTT
This sequence comes from Saprospiraceae bacterium, assembly GCA_027030635.1. Lineage (GTDB taxonomy): Bacteria > Bacteroidota > Bacteroidia > Chitinophagales > Saprospiraceae > WGBN01. The sequence continues at coordinate 6,834 of JALVES010000101.1, forward strand.
TTTCAGTGGCATACCGCGTGCCGCTGTCGTTAAAAAATACGCCCTTTTCACAGCTCAAAGCGGGGCTTTCACCTTTGTGCTCCGGCCATGGGGCCTCCTCAGTTTCAAACTGCTTCAGGCATCATTGCGCCGCAAAGATAAACCTTTTTGTTGAAAAACCAAAAATTTTTCAAACAAAAAGTTTTTTATGGGTCAAAAAAAGCCCTTAACAGACGTGGTAAGGTCCATTAAGGGCTGCCGGTTAAGGCTATGGGAAAGGGGGTGTTCGTGTAAAGAGGAGGACGGATTTCCCTTTCCCGGGAGGAATCAATCAAGAAAAACGGCCGTGCCGGGCCGTTTCTTTGTCAGAGGTTGGCTTCGAGCTCCGTGTGAGCGCTATAGCGCAAGATGGCATCCACACATTCGTCGGATGGTTCTGCTTGTATTTGTTGCAGTGCGTCTTTCATTTGGCGAAAGCCATTGAATTCTTCACGGAGGGAAGCATCTTCTCTCAGCAGGCAGTCCAGTGCCAGTTTTTCAGTGGTCGTGGACTCGCCGTAGAGGTGTTTTATCAATCGTTCTCTGAGTGTAAAATCCTGCGTCATTGGGTGTGGTAATTAGGTGGTGAACAATTCCCTTGTTGTTACAGGGATTAAACTGTGAATGGCGCTCAAATATTGCACGCACATTCAAAAAAACCTTACTTAACGCGGTACCACACTTGCGTTCGGCCAAGCAGGCTCATGCCGAGGTATCCACGCACTTTGAGCGTATTTTCATCTTCCAGCCAGATGGAGCAGGAGTAGGTTTTGCCGTTGTTGGGGTCCATGATCTCGCCATAGCTCCAATAGTCTTTGTAAGGCTTTAAATCCCAGAGAACGACCATGCCCATGAGGGGCTTGCCCTTCTTATCGCCCGGGCAGGCATCGCACTTTTTGTCGGGAGCAGACTGCAGCAATTTGACGATTTTGCCGTAAAATTTGCCGTTTTCTTGGTAAATCTCGACATAAGACTTAGCTTCGCCCGTCTCGTCGTCTATGGTCTTCCAGACACCGACGGGGCTTTGGGCCGTCAAAGGCAGGCTTAGAAAGAAAAGTGCAGAGAGGAAGAGTAGATGTTTTAACTTCATAGTAAAGGTTTTGCGTGAAAAAAACTGCCACAAAAGTCTCCCTTGAGACAGTTGGCTTGCTTTGGAAACGGAAAAAACACTTTGGAAAGTGTAGTTTTAACATTCTTTGCCTTTGGAGCCTTTCGGCAAATGTGAGCCGGGCCTGGAGGAGGGGCCGGGAGCTTTGGCGAAAGAGCGCGTGGTCTCGCGCGCGCGTGTGTGCGCGCGCGTATGTGCGTGCGCGCGTGCGCGTGCGCGTAACGCGCGCGCGAGACATGTCATGTCTATAAGACATGACATGTCTGTAGCGAACAACAGTCATACAAAAACCCGAATCATGAGCTACTTAGACACCACCAAAAACGTCTATCGCGAGGCAGCTTTGAAGCCCGATGTAGGCCTCTGCTGCACCACCAGCCCCATCTGGCAATTGCCGGAATTGAGCATCCCCAAACGCATGCTGGAAATGAACTACGGCTGCGGCACCACTGTACACCCCCGCGACCTGGCCAATGAGCCACGCGTGCTCTACGTGGGCGTAGGCGGCGGCATGGAACTGTTGCAATTCGCCTGGTTTACGCGCAGGCCCGACAGCGTCGTGGGCATAGACCCCGTCGAAGAGATGATTGAGGCCTGCGGGCAAAATTTGGCGAAAGCCGAAGAAGAAAACCCCTGGTTTGACCGCAAGTTCGTGTCGCTGCACAAGGGCGATGCGCTCGACTTGCCCGTAGAAGACGAATCCATAGACGTGGCAGCCCAAAACTGCCTGTTCAACATCTTTGAAACTGCCGAGCTGAAAAAAGCCCTCGCAGAAGTCTATCGCACGCTCAAGCCGCACGGGCGCCTGGTGATGTCGGACCCCATCTGCGAAGACCCCATGCCGGAAAAACTGCGCCGCGACGAACGCCTGCGTGCCCTCTGCCTCAGTGGCGCCCTGCCCCTGCAGGAATACCTCAAAATGATCACAGACACCGGCTTTGGAACCGTGGAAATACGCGCCCGCCGGCCCTATCGCATCCTCGCGGCACCGGAATACGACACCCCTCAGCCCATCTACATCGAAAGCGTGGAAATTTGTGCCATCAAAGACCCCATGCCGGAGGACGGGCCCTGCGTCTTCACCGGAAAAGCCGCCATCTATTACGGCACGGACAAGTATTTTGACGATGGCAAAGGACACGTCCTGCTGCCCAACCAGCCGCTGGCCGTCTGCGACAAAACGGCTGCCGCACTGGCTGCTTTGGGGCGCCCGGACATCTTCATCTCGCCTTCTACCTGGTTTTACGACGGCGGGGGATGCTGTTAGCGATTGAAAAAAGCTTAAAACATACCCCGACCGACAGGCGTTATATGCCCATGAACAAAAAATTCAAGATGAAATTACACAGAACCACCATTACCCTGATATTTCTCACCAGCGCTCTGGCACTCTTTGCCTTTTTTGGTACACACATAAATCCCAAAGAAAAGGAAGCCGCCCTGGTGCAAGCCATCTTATACAGCCTGGACAACTTTCACTATGCCCCCAAAGACATAGATGACCACTTCTCAGAGGAATTCTACACCTTTTACCTGCAGCGACTCGACGGCGCCAAGCGCTGGCTCACACAAGAAGACATCCGCAAACTGGAGCCCTTCGTGGACCAATTGGACGAAGAAGTGCAAAACGGCAGCTATGAATTCTTCAACCTCTCCATCGGACTGCTCAAATCCGGACTGGAGAAAACCCAAAGCTATTATCGCGAAGCGCTGGCCAAGCCTTTTGATTTCACCCTCAAAGAAAGCTACGAACTCGAAGGCGACAAACGCGAATATGCCAAAAACGACGAAGAACTCCGCGACCAATGGCGCCGCGCCATGAAGTACGAAACCCTCGTTCGCCTCGCCGATAAACTCGACAGCCAGGCCGAAGGGAAAGACTCTACCCTCCTCGGAAAAACTTTTGAAGAGCTGGAAGCCGATGCCCGCCAGGACGTACTCAAACTCTACGACGACTGGTACACCCGCCTGCAAAGACGCAAACGCTCCGACTATCTCGACATCTACCTCAACGCCCTGGCCAACCTCTTCGACCCTCACACCGGCTACTTCGAACCCATCGAAAAGGAAAATTTCGACATCTCCATGTCCGGCCGCCTCGAAGGCATAGGCGCACGCCTGCAAACCGACGGCGACTATACCAAAATCGTCAGCATCGTCGTCGGCGGCCCCGCCTGGAAAGAAGGTGAATTGGAAGAAAACGACCTCATCCTCAAAGTCGCCCAGGGGGATGAAGAACCCGTGGACATCCGCGCCATGAACATAGACGATGTGGTGCAACTCATCCGCGGCCCCAAAGGCACCGAGGTGCGCCTGACCGTCAAAAAAGTAGATGGTACCATCAAAACCATCTCCATCATACGCGATGTGGTCATCTTCGAAGAGGGCTTTGCCAAATCGCTCATCCTCACCACGCCCTCGGGCTCCAAAGCCGGATACATCCTGCTGCCACGCTTTTACGCCGACTTCAACCGCGCCAATGGCCGCTCCTGCGCCAAAGACGTGGCCGAAGAAATCCGCAAACTCAAAGCAGATCACGTGGAAAGCATCATCCTCGACCTGCGCAACAACGGCGGCGGATCCCTGCGCGATGTAGTGGACATGTCCGGCCTCTTCATCGAAGAAGGCCCCATCGTACAGGTCAAAGCCAAAGACCGCAAACCGCAATACCTCACCGACGACGAGCCCGACGTGCTCTGGGATGGCGCCCTCATCGTCATGGTCAATGAATTCAGCGCCTCGGCCTCTGAAATTCTCGCCGCTGCCATGCAGGACTACAAGCGCGCCATCATCGTGGGCAGCAAAAACACCTTCGGCAAAGGCACCGTACAGCGCTTCTTCGACCTGGACCGCCTGCTCTCCGGCAATGAGGACATCAAACCCCTCGGAGAAATCAAACTCACCATCCAAAAATTCTACCGCATCAATGGAGGCTCCACCCAACTGCGCGGCGTCAATTCCGACGTCATCCTGCCCGACCAATATGCCTTTATGGATGTGGGTGAAAAGAGCTACGACTACGCCCTGGAATGGACCAAAATTGCACCGGCCTACTACAGCCCCCAAAACGTATGGGATGCCGGCAAAGTACTGCCCACAGTCAAGGCCCTCAGCATAGAACGCATAGAGAAGGACTCCACCTTCCAAGCCATCACAGACTATGCCGCCAAACTCAAAGTGCGCAGCGACCTCTCCCTCATCAATCTCAATCTCGATAAGTACCGCGAAGACCAAAAAAGCTGGACGGAAACCAGCGAAAAGTTCGATGCCCTCTTTGAGCGCGAAGTCGTTACCGACATACAAAACACCTCCACAGACGCCAGGCTCATCCAAAATGACGAAGTCAAAAAAGAGCGCAACGAAAAATGGATCAAGAATGTCCGAAAAGACATCTATCTCGCTGAAGCGCTACGCATCCTCGACGATGTCAAAAAAGCCGAACAGCAATAGCAATAAAGTGCAGAGGATGGCTTATTGGGTTTAAATAGATTCCCAATAGAACGCGGATGACGCGGATTTCGGCAAGCTCAATCTGACAGATGACGCGGGCTTCGACAAGCTCAGCCTAAAGGTTTTCGCGGGTTTTAGCTCGTTCAACTTGAGAATCTGTTTTCCAAAGAACGCGGGCGGCCTGCCTGCTGCAGGCAGGTTCTATTATGCCACGTGTGGCCAATGATTCCCTATCTTTGCGCTTCTTATGAAAGTAGCACTTGCACAACTCAACTACCACATCGGCGCATTCGAGAAAAATCTCGAAAAAATGCTCCGCGCCGTTGAGGAAGCCCGGGCTGCCGGAGCCGACATCATCTGCTTTGCCGAGCTGGCCGTATGCGGCTATCCGCCGCGGGATTTCCTGGAATTCGAAGACTTCATACGCCGCTCGGAGCAGAGCGTTCAACATTTGGCGAAAGCCGCAAAAGACATCGCCATCGTAGTCGGCGCTCCAAGCCGCAACCCCGTTGTCGAAGGCAAAGACCTCTACAACTCCGCCTGGTTTCTCGCCGACGGCAAGGTCTTGCAGGTGCAACACAAAACCCTGCTGCCGACCTACGACATCTTCGACGAATACCGCTACTTCGAGCCCGCCACAGAGCATCGCGTGGTCGAGTACAAAGGCTACCGCATCGCCCTGACCATCTGCGAAGACATCTGGAACATCGGCAACGAAAACCCGCTCTACACCATCTGCCCCTTAGACGAAATGCAGGCCCAAAAGCCCGATTTTGTCATCAACATCTCCGCCTCGCCCTTCAACTACATGCAGGCCCGCGAACGCCTGCACGTCCTCAAAGCCAATACCCGCCGCTACGGCATTCCCTTCTTCTACGTCAATCACGTGGGGGCCCAGACCGAGCTGATTTTCGACGGCGGCTCCGTCTTCATCGCCCCCGACGGCAAGCTGCTGCACGAAATGCCCTATTTCGAAGAGCAACTCCAAATCTTCGAGCTGGAAGAGGCCTTTGAGGCTTCCGCCAAAGAAGCGCCGCAGCCCAAAGAAAAACTGCCGCTCATCCATCGCGCCCTCGTGCTGGGCATACGCGACTACTTCCAAAAACTCGGCTTTCAAAAAGCCATCCTCGGCCTCTCCGGCGGGCTCGACTCCGCCCTCACTGCCGTGCTCGCCTGCGAAGCCCTGGGCCCCGAAAATGTGCTCGGCCTGATCATGCCCTCGGAATTTTCCTCCCAACACTCCGTAACCGATGCCCGCCAACTGGCCGAAAACCTCGGTATGAAAACGGAGATGATTCCCATAGAAGAGACATTTTCTGCCTTTCGGCAAACGCTGGAGCCCTGGTTCGCCGGCCTGCCCTTCGACGTGACGGAAGAAAACCTCCAGGCTCGCATCCGCGGTACGCTGCTCATGGCTTTCTCCAATAAATTCGGACACATCCTGCTCAACACCACCAACAAAAGCGAAATGGCCGTGGGCTACGGAACCCTCTACGGCGACCTCGCCGGAGGCCTCTCGGTCATCGGCGACATCTATAAAACGGAAGTCTTCGCCCTCAGCCGGCTGCTCAACGAAAAAAGTGAAATCATCCCCCAACACATCATCGAAAAGCCACCCTCTGCCGAACTGCGACCCGACCAAAAGGACACCGACAGCCTGCCGCCCTACGAAATACTCGACCCCATTCTCTACCAATACATCGAAAAACGACAGGGCCCGCGAGAAATCATCGCCCTCGGCTTCGAACCGGCCCTCGTCAAGCGCATCCTGCGCATGGTGAATATCAACGAATTTAAACGCTACCAAACCGCACCCGTGCTGAGAGTGTCTCCCAAAGCCTTCGGCATGGGACGCAGAATGCCCATCGTCGCCAAATACCTCAACTGAAGCCGGCCCCATGAGCAAAAACAAACTCCAAAAATTTGCCGAACTGCTGACGTTCCCCAACGTCTATGAAAACTTCAACGTGCAGCAACCCGCCCTCACCCGCCTCGGCGAAGAAGTCGAAATGCGAGGCCAATGGAACAAACTGCACTTCAAAGCCGAGCGCCCCATCACCCTGGAACTCGCCTGCGGCCGCGGAGAATACACCCTCGAACTCGCCCGCCGATACCCCGACCGCCATTTCATCGGCTTAGACGTCAAAGGCGCGCGGCTGTGGAAAGGAGCCCAGGCCGCTCTGCAGGAAAATCTGAAAAACGCCGCCTTCCTGCGCACGCGCATAGAGTGCATAGACCACTTCTTCGCCCCCGCCGAAGTGGATGAAATATGGATCACCTTCCCCGACCCCTTCCCCCGCAAGAGCAAGGCCAACCGCCGCCTCAGCTCCCCCTTCTTCCTCAACATCTATCGCAAAATCCTGCGCCCGGGCGGCCTCATCCACCTCAAAACCGATGCCGACAGCCTCTACGAATTTACCCTCGAAGCCTGGCAACAAATCCCCGACCTCAACATCCTCTACGCCGACAACGACATCTACGCCAAACCCCTCCCCTTCCCCGAACTGGACATCCGCACTTATTACGAAGAAATGCACCTCAAAGAAGGAAAGAAAATCAAATACATCCGCGGAAAATTAAACGCTAAACACTAAACGCTAAACGCTAAACCCTCAAAAAAATGCCCAACCAAGCCCACATCCAAAAAACCATCAGTTTCGTCAAGGAAACCCTGGCCCATGCCGAAGGCGGGCACGACTGGTGGCACGTAGCCCGTGTGTGGAAACTTTCCAAACACATTGCTCAGACAGAAAAAGTCAACTTACTTGTGGTCGAACTCGCTGCTCTGCTGCACGACATCGCCGATTCAAAATTTCACGATGGCGATGAGGAGATCGGCCCGCGCAAAGCGAGGGCTTTTTTAAGCTCGCTCGAGCTACCCGGGGACGTCATCGAACACGTAACCAACATCATTGCCAACATTTCCTTCAAAGGGGGGAATTTTACACCGACTTTTCACTCCAAAGAGTTAGAGGTCGTGCAAGATGCCGATCGCCTCGATGCTATGGGTGCCATAGGCATCGCAAGGGCGTTCCATTACGGCGGCTACAAAAACAGGCTCATTTACCATCCCGACATCCCGCCCAGGCTCGACATGAGCAAAGAAGAATACAAAAAGAGCACCGCCCCGACCATCAACCACTTTTACGAAAAACTCCTGCTGCTCAAAGACCGCATGAACACGGCCACCGGCAGAGCGATGGCAGAGCAGCGCCATGCTTTCATGCTCCGCTATCTGGAAACCTTCTATAAAGAATGGGAAGGTGAGATATA
>JALVES010000102.1 GCA_027030635.1 Saprospiraceae bacterium
GTATCGGATGCACGCTTTAAAACAGATGTGCAAGAGGATGTGCCCGGATTGGAGTTTATCAAAAAATTGCGTCCGGTAACTTATCATCTGGATATGGATGCCATTGCCAAATTTAATCATACACCGGACAGCCTTCGGCTAAAAGATGCCGAACGTCAAAAAGCAGCTATGATACAAACCGGCTTTATCGCCCAAGAAGTAGAACAAGCCGCTCAAAGTCTCGGCTATGAGTTTAGCGGTGTGGATGCACCCAAAAACGAAAACGACTACTACGGATTGCGCTATGCCGAGTTTGTAGTGCCCTTGGTAAAAGCCGTGCAAGAGCAACAAATTCAGATTGAACGCCAAGAAAAAATCATCGAACAACAGCAAAAAGAAATCGATGAGTTGAAAGCGCTGGTCAATGAACTGTTGAATGAAAGCGGAAATGAATAAATCAGAATTCCTTTAACATGTTAAAGGAATTGATTTCCGCAAAGACCGTATTTATTGCCAGCCATTCTCACTTTAGCCTAAAAGTAGCGAAAATCAGGGAGTTGTGTACTTTTGCGACATGAAAGCCAGGAAGAAGCCAACGACTAACGCAAGCCTAAGCGAATTTGAGTATTTGCACAATGTGGAGATGATGCTTTTTTGATGATGTTTGCCTTTGCGGGGATCAGGCACAACAGCAGGCCTGTAAATATTTTCAGGCTATTCTGAAACACCTAAAAACCAAGCTCAAGCTATGGGAGGTAGTTAAGGCAGTATCCAGAATACTTCCTTGTGAAAGCTTGGCTGAGTTCTGTGATGGAATTTGCGAGATGTAGCAGATTCAGGTAGGTTTTGGCTAAAATGGGGATCGCTGTTATCTTTCGCCCAAAAAAACAAAAAATGTATTTACAAAAAATTACAATCATTTGTTTTTCATTTTTTCTTGTAATAAATTCTTGTATTGGACAGGAAAAAAGTAGCGGTAATTCTGATTTTGCCATGGGGTATGGTGCATCTCTTATCTTTCCATCCCAAAAATATGTCCATAACATTGTGATAGAAAAACAATTGTATGGGATTAGAAAATGGAATTTACGAGCAGAGTTGTCCTATTTCCATGGCGGGCCTTACTGGGATAGTTCTGTCTCATCAGATCCGGTAAATTCTCAGTATCAAATTGTAAATCCTTCAAAAATTAGATTTGTCAATGTAGGTTTGAATATTCGAAAGGGTTACTCTATTGGGAAAAACTACTCTCTTGATGTTTCAACAGGATTGTTAGGAGGGTACGGCCTCATTCAGGTAAAAGAGTCAATGAAAACTCCAATTTTGAATAGTAATTCTGTTGGCTATCAGGTTGCAGGGTATGTGCGTGAATTTAAAGGATTTCAACCTGTACTTTCATTTCGGATGGGGGCTTTAAAAAAATATAGTAGCATTGAGATATCTTTGGCCGCATTTTTTTATCAAATTGGGAAATTAAATTCCAACCTTGGCTTTTTGTTTATGATTGAATTTTAGCAAGGCTTGACTTAACAATGGTTCATTAAGTTTTGAGATGGCAATACACCCAGAGTTCAGCGAATATCCAATGCATCTTTTATTTTCGCTCAACTCAGGCTTGATTTCAAAGTGGCATAAAATAAATGACACCATCTGACAATTGAACCTTTCTTAAAACCCGCGGAAACCCGTGTCATCCGCGTCATCCGCGTTCTATCAAGGCCTAAATAGCTAATAGAACGCGGATTTTCGCGGGTGCGGCGGACTTCGGCAGGCTCAGTCTAAAGGTTTTCGCGGATTTCGGCAGGCTCAATCTGACAGATTTTTAAGCCGGTTCAACTTGATAGCCTGTTTTTCAAAGGAAACAGGTGGCCAAAAACTAATGAACCATGGTTATAGGTATTTGAGGTTTTAAGAGGCAGTACTTTTTCTTTTTTTTAACTACCAAAACTTTAACTGCAAACTATGAAAAAACTGGCATTAATCCTATCATTGCTCTATTGGAATATAGGGCTGGCTCAAGACGGCTACTATGGCAGGCCAAGTAGCTATCCGCCGAACGAATTTAAGATTAATACTGCCTATAATTTTGATTACAAAATGACGGGTATTATGACTTATCGTGGTCAGAGGCATCCGTTTGTTTTTTATGTCAACTCGGCGGACGGTTCTTTGGGTGTGAAAGATGACGATATGGCATTTATGTTGGCTCGTCCGGTGGCGTCCGGTGGCGAAAAGTTTAATTTTGCCGTTTTATTTCCTGATGAAGGAACCAGGATTTACGCTACAATGGACGACCCGGAAGATGGCCCTAAAAAAATTTGTGTTACTTCCAAAAGAAGTTTATCTGCACCGGCACTCCAATTGGAATTTGCTCAGGCTGAAACCTTTCACCGGTTTATGCAAAATGCCACTAAGACCTCTGCGGGCAATCATCCGGCTTTTGGGCCGCAAATCCTTTACACGGGTGAGATGAATGGGCAAACATTTAAAGTAACCATCTCTAAGGGAAGTGCGCCGGTAAAAATCACGCCTGCTCACGTGGGTTACCTTTGTGGTGTTTTTGCCGACGATGACCGTAGGAAAAACCGGTATATCACAAAGTTCGAAATGTCCAACGGGGTGGAAGTTGAAATGCAGGATTTTACCCCTGTCAATTTTATTTGGTCGGCAAGCGGATATGAGGAAATCATGCCGCCTTCTACATACAATGTGGAAAGTATGGCAAATAATCAAGACCGGCTGAACGAAATCAGTGAAAATATGGCCAGAATTACCCGTAGCATGGACTATTCCAATCCGGATGCCGTTGAAATGTCTTCTTTAAAAATGATGATTGAAACCCAACGCTTTAATGCAATAAAAAGCGGACATCCCGAAAGACAAATCTCGGAAGCCGATGCCGGTGTTTTAATCAACCGGAAAGCCCGAATAATTGATAAGCGTAAAGAATGTGAAAGGTTAAGGGAAATGGGCGATACAAGCGGCGAAGCTGCTTGTGAAAGACAATTAAGTCAAATGGAATCCGAGTTTGAGGAATTGCAACGCAGATACCTTGGTCTGCATTACTGATAACGGTTGAAAACCGAAATCGCCATAAGCGCAACTCCCGAACAAGTTTGGCAAGCGTACAGATTACATTATGAGTTACATCGTCTCTCCGGAAGACATTGAATTCAAGGAACAGGTAGAAGCCTGTACATTTCCGATTCAGGACTTTGATCATCGGGCGCATCTGCGTTCAAACCCGAGGATGCTGGATTCAAAAATCATGATGACTCACTATTCAGAGGACATACTGTTTTCTGATAAGGCTCGCAATGAATTCGTAGCACCAAATCTTGAGCCAATACCCACGCTGAATGGTACACAAAAATAAATAAATATGCTTGAGAATTTACATGCTCCAAAATTAGAGCGCATTGAGGGCTCTTTATCATTGTTAGGTCAAAAGAATGTATCGCAGGAGAACTTTCCTGAATTGAAGTTCATAGGTGGTGATGTGCATTTAGCTCTTTCAGGATTCACTAAACTTCCTGACTCGATTGAGCATATAGGTGGAGATGTTTATATAGCTGTACAACCACAATCTTTAATTGACAGTTGCATTGAGAATAAGGAAAAAGGGGTAATTAAAGGGATTGTGTTTTTAGTTGGTGGCTCGGTAAAGTTCTGTGAAGATGGTACAGTGGAGTATGAGGAGATTGTTCCATTGAAAAGCTTTTGATGTGTTACAGATTCAATCTGGCAGCTATTTGTGAATACTTCAAACTCATCTCCAATCATGAAATTTAAAAATCGATTCTTTTTTGCTACTCTTTTGTTGTTGATGCCGACGTTTTCTCAAGCTGACCTTCCGTCTGGAGAAGCTGGTGATGAGCGTCCTCAGCCCTTTTTGATAGATGTCGCTTTTATGCCTTATGTTGTGCTCAATGGATTTAATGAGGCTAATGATGCTATTGTAGAACAATTTGATGATGATCACGGTTCCAATGTTTCTAATTGCAATCAAGTAGGTGATAGTGATGGAGACGGTATAGATGACGATAGCGATAATTGTCCTGAAACATATAATCCTGACCAAAGTGACAGCGATGGAGATGGCGTGGGAGATGTCTGCGATAATTGTCCTTTTACTGCAAATCCTGACCAAAGTGATAGCGATGGCGATGGCGTAGGAGATGCCTGCGACAATTGTCCTTTTTATGCAAATCCTGACCAAAGTGACATGGATGGAGATGGCATTGGAGATGCCTGTGATACAGATAATGATAATGACGGGATTGCAGATGTGGGGGACAATTGTCCGTTTACTGCAAATCCTGACCAAAGTGATAGTGATGGAGATGGCGTAGGAGATGCCTGCGACAATTGTCCTTTTTATGCGAACCCTGACCAAAGCGACATGGATGGAGATGGCATT
>JALVES010000103.1 GCA_027030635.1 Saprospiraceae bacterium
GCAAGTACTTTACTGTACCAATGCAAAGGTACAACTTCCATTTGAATTTTGCAACTTCATCAGACTTCCCCGACCTGTCCACAGATTACACAGATTAGCACAGATTTATACTCCCCGCCCATCGCGTTCATCACGCTCATTACACCCATCCCCAAAAAACAAACAACACACACTAAACACTAAACACTAAACACTAAACACTAAACACTAAACGCTAAACGCTAAACCCTACACTCCCCACTCTTCCCTCTTCCGATACACTGTCCCTTTAAAGAGGGCGACGAGGGCATCGTTTTGATTGGTAATGCTTACTTCGTAATGGGCCAGTCGTGGGCTGAGGTGTTGTTCGCGGGCGCGGGCTGTCAGCACGTCGCCGGCGGAGACGGGGGCGAGGTGGGAGATAGAGGTTTCGATAGAGAGGGCGTGTTGTCCGCGCGAATTAGAGGCAAAGGCCAGGGCGCTGTCGGCCAGGCTGTAAGTGATGCCTCCGTGGGCCAGGCCGAAGCCGTTGGTCATTTCCCGGCGGACTGTCATGCGGAGGGTGCAAAAGCCCTCGCCTTCTTCCACCCGCTCCATGCCCATCCATTGGCTGAAGGGGTCGTTATTGTACATCCGGCTGATGATGAGGGAGGCGCGGTTTTCCTGTTCCATCTGAAAAACTTTTAGAGCATGTTTCTCAATCCGGGGCTGCAGCGATAGCGGTCTTCCCGATAGCGGTCGTAGAGTTCATCCATCATTTCCACACAGCGGGCGATGCCCATTTCTTCTGCCCATTGCAAGAGTCCTTTGGGATAGTTGACGCCTTTAGTCATAGCCAGCTCAATGTCTTCGCGACTGGCGATTTGCCAAAAGAGTGCATCGGCAGCCTCATTGATCAGCATGACCAGGATGCGCTTGAAAATGGAGAATCCCAACACGGGGTCCTCTTTGGGCTCGGGTTGCCGGGCATCGGGGCTGTAATCGTAATAACCGCGTCCGCTTTTGCGCCCCAGCCAACCGGCTTCCGCCAAACGCTTTTGCGTGAAAGATGGCTTGTAGCGGGGGTCGTAGTAAAAGGCTTTAAAGACCGTTTCCGTCACAGCATAATTCACATCGTTGCCGATGTAATCCATGAGTGTAAAGGGGCCCATGCGGAAGCCGCCCATTTCGGTCATAGCCCAGTCTATGGTAGGCACATCGGCTATGCCCTCTTCCAGTATGCGCAAGGCCTCTCCGTAAAAGGGCCGCGCAATGCGATTGACGATGAAGCCCGGGGTATCTTTCGCTTCCACGGGAATTTTGCCCCATTTTTCCAACAGCGCTTTGACCTCAGGCAGAAGACTGCGATCTGTTTGCAAAGCGGGCACCACCTCTACCAGTTTCATCACCGGCGCGGGATTAAAAAAGTGCATGCCCAACACTCGCTGCGGACGGTCACATGCCGCAGCGATGGAAGTTACAGACAGAGAGGAAGTATTCGTGGCGAGGATGCAGTCGGGGCTGCAAAGGTCTTCCAATTGTTCAAAGATGTCTTGCTTGACACCCAGGTCCTCAATGACTGCCTCCACAATCAGTTCGCGATCGCCAAAGGCGATGAGTTTGTCTGCAAAAGAAATGCGGCCGAGCACAGCTTCAGCCTCTTGCGGTGTGATCTTCCCTTTCTCTGTCAGGCGCTGCATGATTTTTTGCAGCCGTCCCAAAGCCCTGTTGCAGGCTGCGGGATTGTTGTCGTAAATCAACACCTCTTCCCCGGCCATGGCCATGAGCTGAGCAATGCCGGTGCCCATGGTGCCGCTGCCAATAACTCCTGTTTTCATACAAATAATCTGTTAGTTTTAAAAATAACCTACATCAAGGGCACCCACAGATTCTCAACAGTAGGATTTTCCTTGTAGCGCTTCTGCTGCCCGCGCCCCCGGCCCCCTGCTTGCCGGTGAGTGAGCAGGGCCGAACTCCGATGCCCCGGCAGCAGGCAGGCTAAAGGGGTGGGCCGCCCGCTCAGTAAGAGCATTGGGATTTTCCTTGCAGCGCTTCTGCTGCCCGCGCCCCCGGCCCCTAAAGGGGTGGGCCGCCCGCAACTGCCTCGTAGAAGGAGTTTTCTTTCCCTGGTTTTGGCCTGCCCTTAAATTCTTAGGGAAAGGGACTCCTTTGAAAATGTGGCTGTAAATATCTGGCAAACACCTCATTCTGCTTCCAAAATTTCGAGAATTACCTTTTTAACCATTTCAATCTCCTGCCGTATCTCTTCATCTGTAAACCTGAGTTCTGTAATCCCCATACTAATAATAACCTCTGTTCTGATTTCATCCAATGCCTGCTGCTTTTTTATATCGTGATAAGGGCCATCAACTTCAATAGCCAGCCTTTTCGAATGACAGTAAAAATCGAAAATGTATTGGCCGAAAGGATGTTGTCGTCTAAACTTATACCCCCTCGGTTTTGTACGCAAAAACTCCCAAAGCAACTTCTCAGTTTCCGTCATGTTCCTTCGAAGCTTATATGCAAAGGCAAACAACTCTCTCTCAGCATTCGCATGTAATCCAAAGTCATTCTCACTACCTTCTTTCTTTTTATGGATTTTCATAAGTAAACCCTTTTACGCCCTCTAAGATACTTACACTTTCTTTCTTACTCATAAAACCTCCCCTCGCCATAAAACCCGCGGGTGGCCCGCCCCTTCAGGGGTCGGGGGCGCGGGCGGCCTGCCTTTTCAAAACCGTTTGCTGCAAAGCAGCCCTCCTTTACATTTAATTTCAATCCTGTTCTGCAAACACCCGACGTAACAGATCGGTGGTGCGCGCCGAGATGTTGGTGCGTATTTCTTTTTCCTTGAGTTCAACCATAGAGAATAGCCCTTCGAGGGCCTGCTTGGTCACATAGTCATCTAAGTCGGGATTTACCTTTTCGACAAAGGGAATCTTGTTGTAAGTATTCACCGCATCACTCCAATAGGTGCGTGCATTAAACTTATCGAGCGACTGCACGATGACGGGGTTGAACTCTTGGTACAAACGATTATAGGTCGTCTGACGCAGGTACTGAGTCGCGGCATTTTGTCCGCCTTTGAGAATGCCCCAGGCATCTGAAAAGCTCATGGACATAATGGCATCTTTAAAGATGGGAGCGGCCTTCTTGGCGGCATCTTCGGCGCCGCGGTTGATTTTCTCGAGAATCACTTCTTCCACATTGCTAAAGCCCGGCACACCCTGCAGTTTTTCAGTAACCTTGCGTGCTTCGGGAGGAAGCAAAATCTTGTAGGCGCTTTTGTAATAGCCATCGGTTTGAGAAAGCTTTTGGGCGCCTTCGGTAATGCCTATTTCGAGAGCCTGCTTCAAGCCTTTGGCTACATCTTCTTTCGTCAGTGGAACGTCTCCCAGCCCGCTGTCTTTCAAGACCTGATCCCACATAGCGGGATCGCAGGCAGAGAAGGCAAAGAGCAGCAGGGTGAGCAGAGCAAAAAAGGATCTTTTCATGGTAATTGTGTTTAGACCAAGTGGTATCAAAGGGCGGGTCTTTCTTCCATCAAACAAAGCGAGGCAATAAGTTTTTTCACCTCACTCAGACAGACATCCAACGCTGTGAGAGGCAAAGATATTCCATTTTCAGGTAAACGAAAGCCCCCAACTGTCCTTTTATCGGCCCGTGTCTGCCTGTACTTTTGTGATACATTCAAAAGGAAGTGGTTTGCTGCATAAACCACGAGAGGATGTTCGCCTTCAGGAAAGGGGCCTGCACAAAAGTGTGTTCGTGTATTTGTTTCATTGTGCCAGGTCTAAAAGAGGAGGGCGTGCTCGCCGGTTTGGTAAGGGCCGGCGGGCTTTTTTGAAAGATATACAGCGTGAAAAGAGGATGAAGGCCTCTGAAGGATTCATCGGGTTCCGGCTAAGGATATGGAACGCCATTTTTAAAGACAGCGCATGCACTTCCGTCCGGTGCTCAGTTTGAGAGGCCGGGCCCGATTTTAAAAAAGGCGGCTCCCGTGGGAGCCGCCTTTATCGTTTTAAAATTTTCACTCATATAACCCCTCTATAAAAGCATCCATAGCCTCCTTCAGCTTTCGCCAAACAGTACCCGGGCGGCCATCGCCTATGAGGCGTTCATCTACCTCGGAGACGGGGAAGACGCCTTTGCCGGAGCCGGTGAGGAAGACTTCTTTGGCTTTCGCCAAATGGGACAAGGGGATGTCGCCCGTCTCCGTTTCCATGCCCATTTCAGTGGCCAGCTGCAGTACGTACTTGCGGGTAATGCCCTGAAGCACGTCGCTTCCCGCCGTACATAATTTGCCGGAAGGCATAACCAAAAAGACATTAGAGCGGTAAGTCTCCAAAACCCGTTGACCGTCCGTATAGAGGATTTCGCCGGCGCCGG
>JALVES010000104.1 GCA_027030635.1 Saprospiraceae bacterium
CTCTTCCTCCGGCCTCGGGGCGGCCAGTAAAAGCTCTTCAAGCGCCATCATCATTTTTTTTTGCAAAGATACGGAGTTTCAACCATAGGGCTTCTTTTCCCTTAGTCGAATATTTTTCTTCGTTCGTAAGTAAAATTTGCCGAAAGGCAGAGGCCACGATAACTTCGTTTCGTTCTTTGACAGGAAATATTATTTACATAAACCAAAATTTTCCATCATGACAAGAGTGTTTTCTTTTCTGTTGGCCTCTTTGCTCGCCATCTCCCTGCAGGCTCAAAGCCCGGATGCTTCTGCGGAAACAACAGCGCCCGACTCGGCCAAAGCTGTAGCTATTTCGGTAGAGGAACTCATCAACAATTACTTAGAAGCCATCGGAGGCGTCGAAAACTGGCAAAAAATCGAGTCCATGACTTTTGCCGGCATGGCACATCAGGGAGGCATGGATATGCCGACTACCGTGTATTCCATGCGCCCCAAATCTACCAAGATTGTAGTGGATATCATGGATAAAGTCTATGTAGATTGTACAAATGGCGACGAGGGCTGGACCATCAACCCCTTTATGGGCAGTCCCGACCCCCAGCGAAAATCCAAAGAAGAATTGGAACAGGGGATGGATCAGGAGTTTGAAAATCCTTTTATCAACTATCAGGAGAAAGGATATCAGGCAGAGTTGTTGGGTGAAGAAGAAGTCGAAGGCATGCCGACCTATCAAGTGAAGCTCACGAAAGAAGACGGCAGGGAGTACTTTTACTTCTTTGACGAAGAGTACTTTGTGCCCGTTATGATGCGTACATTCATCCGGCAAGGCGAAATGGAAGGCATGCCCTTTGAAATGTACTTCAGCGATTACGAAGAAGTAGGCGATGTGGTCATTGCTCACTCCATAGAGCAACGCTTCAACGGCCAGGTCATCATGCAGATAACTGCCGATTCCATCATCCTGAATGACCCCAACATCAAGCCCGAGATGTTTGCTTTTCCGGGTGAAGAAGAAGGGAACAAAGAGTAATTTCAAGCATGAAAAAAAATCATCTTCTTTTTTTTCTGTTCTGCCTGGCAAACGTTGCTTTGTTGGCGCAGCAACCCCAACCGCTTGAAGTCTCCTTTGGCAACTTGCGGGCCCGTTCCATAGGCCCTGCCGTGATGAGCGGCCGCGTCAGCGATGTGGATGGCGTGGATACAGGCGAAAAAATCATTCTCTATGTGGGGGCTGCCGGCGGCGGCCTGTGGAAATCCTCCAACGGAGGAGCTTCCTTCATACCCGTTTTTGACGATTACTGCATGTCCATTGGGAAAGTTGCCATAGACCCGCAGCATCCGGACACCGTCTGGGCAGGTACGGGCGAATCCTGGGTGCGCAACAGTACCTCCGTGGGCTGTGGCCTGTATCGCACAGTCAATGGCGGAAAAACCTGGCAGTTGATGGGGCTGGAAGATTCCGAACGCATCTCAGACATTCTCATTGACCCGACCAATCCGGCTGTGATTTACGTGGCCGTGCAGGGCGCTCTTTGGGGCGCTTCTGAAACCAGAGGCGTTTACAAGAGCACCGATTTTGGCGAAAGCTGGCAGCGCATCCTCTATGTCAATGAGCATACCGGCGCTGCCGATCTGGCCATCAGCCCCGACAACCCCAAAGTGCTTTTTGCGGCCATGTGGGAACATCAACGCACGCCTTATTCCTTTCGTTCGGGTGGCCCGGGCAGCGGGCTCTATCGCTCTGAAGACGGCGGCGCGAGTTGGCAAAAACTGGACATCAGGCTCTCCGAAGACGAAAGGCAGGTGGGAGGAATCCTGGGCAGAATGGCCATAGCCATAGCGCCTTCGAATGCGCAACATCTGTACCTCACCATTGAGGCCGAAAAAGAAAAGGAAAAAGGACTCTATGCCTCTTACGATGGAGGACAATCCTGGAAAATGGTTAACAACTCTTTCGGAATGAAAGTGCGCCCTTTCTACTTCTCACGCCTCGTAGTGGACCCTGCGGATGAAAATAAGGTCTATAAATGCGGCCTCTTTCTCTCCGTAAGCAACGATGGAGGAAACACTTTCCGCCAGGTAGGCAGTGGCGTACACAGCGATGTCCATGCCGTATGGGTGAACCCCCGGGATTCCCGCTTTGTAGTCATCGGTACAGACGGAGGCGCTTATCGCTCTTTAGACAAGGGTTATACCTTTGAGATGTTCATGGACCTGCCCATCTCGCAATTCTATCAGGTCAGCGCTGATGATGCCAAACCCTACAACGTCTATGGAGGCTTGCAGGACAATGGTTCCTGGTATGGCCCTTCCCGCGCTTCAGGCGGTGTGCAAAACAAAGATTGGGACATCTCTCACTGGGGAGACGGCTTCTACTCTTTCAGACATCCCACAGACCCCGACATCATCTATTCGGAATCTCAGGAAGGGGGCCTGGTGCGCTTTGATAAGCGGGATAAACAGCGAAAAGACATAGCTCCCAAGCCGGAGTCTAAAGACGAGCCGGCCTATCGCTACAACTGGAATGCTCCCGTTCACATAAGCCCTTCCAATCCGGAAAGACTCTATTTTGCCTGTCAATTTCTCTTTGTAACAGAAGACCGCGGCGATAGCTGGCGCAAGATTTCTCCCGATCTGACAACCAACGACCCGTCCCGGCAGCAACAGGAAAAATCGGGGGGATTGTCCATTGACAATTCCGGAGCCGAAAACAACACCACCATTTACTGCATGGCAGAATCGCCCAAAAACGAGCAACTGATTTGGGTCGGTACCGACGACGGCCTGTTGCAATACACCTCCGATGGCGGTCAGCACTGGCAGGAAGTGGCTTCAAATATTCCGGACCTTCCACCCAATGCCTGGTGTAGCAGCGTAGAGCCTTCCCCTTTTGAAGAAGGCGTGTGTTTCGTAACTTTTGATGCCCACCGCCAGGGAGACCAATCCACTTACGTTTACAAAACAGAAGATTTCGGACGCACCTGGACATCGCTTGCAACAGAGCAGGTGGAAGGCTACGCGCATGTTATCAAGCAGGACGTTGAGGCTGAAAACTTATTGTTTCTCGGCACTGAATTTGGGCTGTACATTTCCTTGGATGGCGGCTTGAGTTGGAAGCGCTTTTCCAACAATCTGCCGCGCGTGAGCGTTCGCAGCCTGTACCTGCAACAGCGTGAAAAGGCATTGGTGATCGGTACGCACGGCCGCGGCATTTATATCATTGACCACTTAGAGCCCCTGCGGCAATTGACCGCTGAGGTGGCCGCTTCCTCCCTGGCCTTTTTTGATCTGGGGCCGGCTTACATCCAACTGCCCGGGCTTTCAGAGCCCTTTGGCGGCAGCGGGCAGTTTAGAGGTGAAAATCCGCCTGAGGTGGCGTTGATCTCTTATTACATGCGTCGCCGCCATACCTTTGGTAAGATGTTCATAGAAGTTTATGACCCTTCCGGCAAAAAGATTTCTACTTTGCCTGCAGGAAAGAGCGCAGGCATCAACATGGTTGCTCTGCCCCTGCGTTTGCCCCCGCCCAAAGCGGCGCCTTCCAACAACAGCACGGCCCTCTTCGGTTCGTTCATTCCTCCGGCTCTGGAAGAAGGTACTTACACCGTGAAAATCGTCAAAGGGCGGGATTCCTTTAACACGAATTTGGTTATTGCCTTCGATCCCGATGCTGCAGAGCGCTATCCGGCCGAAGACCGCCGGCAGGCCCGCGAGCTGCAAATGCTTTTGTATCAACTGACAGAAGACATGGGCACTGTGTATTACGGTCTGGACTCTCTGGAGCAGGTTTTGGAAAGCAAAATCAGCAGCGGGGAGTACAAGGGCAGAAAACTCAAAAAACTCAAAGCGCTGCACGACGAAATAGCCACCTATAAAGGCTCGCTTGTAGCGCTCGAAGGAGACTTTTACGTCAACCAAAAGAGTTATTTGAGGGAAGAAATATCGGAATTGGCCGTATCTGTCAGCCAGTATCCGGGCAAGCCTTCCGAAAGCCAGGTCAAACGCGCTCATTGGCTGGCTGAACGAATGAAAGAGAGCATGCAGCGCTATCGGGCTTACCTGGAACAAACAGGCCAATTTTGAGATTATTTGCCCAAATCTAAGCTCCAAGAGGCAAAAAGCAGCCCGCTTTTTGCCTCTTTTTCTTTATTTCTTGGTGGTTAGCTAAATTTTGTTTTCTTTTGTGGCACTAAACAAAAAAGCGTAGTAGCACATCTCGTAGAGAACGATTCTTGCAAGAGGACTAAACACTGATGAAATTATTCAATTTTTTCGCACAAGAGCTGGCTATTGATCTGGGAACAGCCAACACCCTCATCATTCAGGATGGTAAGGTGGTGGTAGATGAACCCTCGATCATAGCCATGGACAGACGCAGCAATGAAGTCATTGCCGTAGGCTCCAAAGCCATGCAAATGCATGGCAAGACCCATGAAAACATAAAGACCATTCGCCCGCTTCGAGACGGCGTCATCGCCGATTTTCAGGCGGCGGAAAGCATGATCGAAGGGCTCATCCGCATGGTGGGCATGAAGCGCCGTTTTTTCTCCCATTTGAAGATGGTCATTTGCATCCCTTCCGGCATTACGGAGGTGGAAAAACGCGCAGTCTTTGACTCTGCCGATCACGTGGATTCCAAAGAGACTTACCTCATCCACGAGCCCATGGCAGCAGCGCTCGGCATTGGCCTGGATGTGGAAGAGGCCACAGGCAACATGATCATTGACATTGGCGGAGGCACGACGGAAATCGCCGTCATTGCCCTTTCGGGCATCGTCTGTGATCAGTCCATCCGCACGGCAGGCGATGAGTTCTCTCTCGACATCATCAGCCACATGAAGCGCGAGCACAACATCCAAATCGGCGAGCGCACGGCTGAACAGATAAAAATCCAGGTGGGCTCGGCCCTGCCCAAACTCGACAATCCGCCCGAAGATTTTGCCGTCAGCGGCCGCGACCTGATGACGGGCGTACCCAAGCAGGTGCTTATTTCGTATTCCGAAATAGCCCATGCCCTGGAGAAGTCCATCAACAAAATAGAGGAAGCCGTCATGCGCGCTTTAGACACTACGCCTCCGGAGCTTTCTTCCGATATTTACGAGCGGGGCGTATATCTCACCGGCGGCGGCGCGCTTTTGCGCGGCCTGGATAAGCGCCTCTCCCAGAAAATTAAGCTGAATGTACACGTGGCTGAAGACCCCCTGCGCGCGGTAGTGCGCGGCACGGGCATCGCCCTCAAAAATACGGATCGCTTTTCTTTCCTCATAGACCGAAAGAGCATTTAATTGCGAAACCGCAGGAGTTTTTTCACAGTGTAAGCGCAGTTGAAAATTGCGTTTCGACCATAAGCTATGGCTCAGTACTTCTCGGCCTGGATGCGTAAAGGAAGTGTGCCGCTGTTTCTGGCACTGGA
This sequence comes from Saprospiraceae bacterium, assembly GCA_027030635.1. Taxonomy (GTDB): domain Bacteria; phylum Bacteroidota; class Bacteroidia; order Chitinophagales; family Saprospiraceae; genus WGBN01. Next base: position 5,396 of record JALVES010000104.1, read on the forward strand.
ATTGGTGTGCATCCTGCTCATCGTCAGTTTCAACGAAAACCAACAGGCCATAGCCAGCTACACCCTCGGCAATTTTCAGGGCAAAATCAACAAACTGAGTACGTCCATAGGCAATCAATGGACCCTCCAGGAACGCCTCGACAGCATATCCTGGGAACAGGCAAGGCTGTTGGAATTTTGCCTTTCGGCAAATGGTGAAACGCACGGAGCAGACTCCCTGCGCCGCGATTCCTTTTCCGTGATACCTGCCCGTGTGATCAACAACTCCATCAATCGCCGCAACAACTACATCACCATAGACAAAGGGCGCCTGGACGGCATTGAGCAGGACATGGGCGTCATCTCCGCACGTGGCCCGGTAGGCGTAGTGCGGGCCGTTAGCGACCACTATGCCCTGGTGATGTCTTTGCTGCATCAGCAAAGCCGCATTAGCGCCCGCCTGAAAAACAGCGGCTATTTCGGCAGCCTGCGCCGGGGCTATTCCCGCAATCCGAAGAAGATGTATTTGGCAGACATTCCGCGTCATGCCCCCCTGAGTGTAGGCGATACTGTTTTGACCAGCGGCTATTCAGATCTTTTTCCGGAGGGGATGACCATCGGTACCGTAGATACCTTTTGGGTACCCTCTGCCAGTGATTTTTATGAAATTGAACTGACGCTTTTTCCCGACATAGCCCGGCTGCATCACGTCTATGTCCTGGATAAAAAACACACAGAGGAAAAAGAACTTTTAGAACAACAGTGGCAACATGAGTAGGGACCTCTTAAAATATGGCCTGTGGTTTGTAGGGTTCTTCCTGTTGCAAGTGCTCTTATTCAGAGAAGTTGAACGGCAGGTAGCCTGGAGCTATGTGCAGTTCTTTATTTATCCGCTTTTCATTTTGTGGCTGCCCCTGCGCGTACACGAAGCCCTGGTCATTTTCCTCGGCTTTTTGCTGGGCTTGTTGATAGACCTGGTGTATAACTCGCCCGGCGTCCACGCCTCGGCTTTGACGGCTATGGCTTTTTTCCGCCCTTTTATCTTGAGTTGGGTACAGCCCCGCGAAGGGTACAATGTCAATATGAGCCCGACTCTGTGGCAATATGGGCTGAGTTGGTTTTTGAAATACGTTTCCGCCCTTTTGTTTTTGCACATCCTCGTTTACAACATAAGCAGCTTTTTTACATTCTATTATTGGAAAGATATCCTTTTGCACACGCTGTGGAGTTTTGTGGCTTCCCTGATTTGTATATTGGCTTTTAATTTGCTTTTTAGTCCCCGGAGGTGAGGATATGAAAGAACAATTGGCGCAGCGCAGCCTTTATCTGAAGGTCTTTTTTGTTTTGGCAGCTCTGTTGTTGTTGTGGAAGGCCTTTTCCCTGCAGGTACTCGACAGGAGCTTTCAGCGACAGGCCGAAGCAACGGTGATGGACAAAGAGGTGCTCTATCCGTCGCGGGGCCTGATCTATGACAGGAACGGAAACCTGCTCACCTACAACAAACCGGTCTATGACATCTGGGTGGTTTACAATTTGGTGGACCCCGACATGGATACGGCCCTTTTCTGCCGCTTGTTGCACATGGACAAAAAGGAATTTGAACAGCGCCTGAATAAGGATTGGAGCAGTGTCCGGTATAGCAAGCGCAAGCCTTTTATCTTTTTATCTACGGTATCTCCCGAGGATTATGCCCGTTTTCAGGAGCATTTGTACGAGTTTCCCGGCTTTTTCGCCCGGCGCCGGAGCGTGCGGGCACACCCTCACAATGTGGCTGCTCATGTCTTGGGTTATATTCGGGAAGTCAGCGAAAAAGACATTGAGAGGAGCAAGGGGTTTTATCAGGCAGGCGACTACATAGGCGCCAGTGGTCTGGAGAAGTACTACGAGCGGGAGTTGAGAGGAGTGAAGGGCGCCCGCTATCTGCTGAAGGACAATCTGGGCAATGTCATCGGCAGCTATCAGGACGGTCGCCTGGATTCGGCGGCTGTTTTGGGGTTCAACATCATCTCTACACTGGACCTGGATTTGCAGGCCTATGCGGAGAAATTGCTGGAGGGCAAAACCGGCGCCGTGGTGGCCATTGAGCCGTCGAGCGGGGAAGTGCTGGCCCTGGTCAGTAAGCCGGATTACGACCCCAACCTGATGACCATCAGCAGGGGGCGGGGCGAAATTGTGAAGGCCTTGAGCTCAGACCCCAAACAGCCTTTTTTCAACAGAGCCATTATGGCCGAGTACCCTCCCGGCTCGGTGTTTAAAACCCTGGTAGGGCTTGTGGCTCTGCAGGAAGACGTAACAGACCCTGATGCCTACCACCATTGCCCGGGCTATTACTCCTACAACAAGTTTACCTGGGGGTGCCGCTCGCATCCGCCGGTCTATAATTTGGCGAAAGCCATACAGTACTCCTGCAATTCTTACTTTTTTCAGACTTTCCGCAGCATCGTAGATAAGTACGGCTTCAACCATCCCGAAAGGGGGCTGGATACCTTTGCTGCCTATATGCATCGCTTTGGCCTGGGGGCGCCTCTGGGCATTGACTTGCCCGGAGAGCAGGGCGGAAACATTCCCGATTCCAGATATTACAACAAGCTCTATCCAAAGGAGCGGGGAGGCTGGCGTTCGCCGACCATCATCTCCCTCGGCATCGGGCAGGGCGAAAACCTCCTGACGACTCTGCAGATGGCCAACATTGCCGCTGCCATTGGGAACCGTGGCTATTACTACAAGCCACATTTGGCGAAAGCCTTTGTGAAAGAAGGCAAAATGGCCCCCATCTCTGTCGGCGAACCTCATCAAACCGGCGTGGATACCACCTGGTTTCCCTACGTCATTCAGGGCATGAGGGATGTAGTTACAGCCGGCACGGGGCGCAGGGCCTTTTTGCCCGATATTGAAGTGGCCGGCAAAACGGGCACAGTGCAAAATCCGCACGGCCCTGACCACGCTACTTTTATAGCCTTCGCCCCTGTGGACAAGCCGCGCATCGCTTTGGCGGTATATGTCGAGCAGGGCGGGCACTCCTCTTTTGCCGCCGCCATTGCGGGGCTTTTGATCGAGAAGTACCTCAAGGGCGAAATCTCTCCTCAGCGGAAATACATGGAAAATTACGTCTTGAATACCAAGCTATGATTGTCAGCGCTATTGTTGCAGTATCCGAAAACGGCGTCATCGGCCGTGGAGATCAAATTCCCTGGCGCTTGTCGGGCGATTTGCGCTTTTTTAAGCGCACGACGCTTTACCACCACATCCTCATGGGGCGCCGGAGTTTTGAGTCCATCGGCCGGCCTCTGCCGAAGCGGCACAACTGCATTGTCAGTCGCAATCCCCTTTACACGGCTCCGGCCTCCTGTCTGCTCTATCGCGATATCGAAGAGGCTTTGCATCACATCCACCAACGCGGGGAGACCGAGGCCTTTATCATAGGCGGGGGGGAGATCTACCGCCAAAGCATGCCGCTTTGGGATCGCTTGTACCTCACGCGCGTACATGCCGAAGTCGAGGGCGATGTTTTTTTTCCACAGTTGGATTGGGGAGCGTGGAAGTTGGTCTCTTCCGAGCGCCATGAAGCCGATGAAAAGAATGAGTATCCCTATACTTTTGAGCGCTATGAGAGAGCGCAGCCTGATCGTCTGCCTTTCGGCAAATGAGAGCCTTTTTGCCCTGCCGAAAGCAGTTGCTGAAGCCCCCCGGAACAATCCCTTTTTCTGTATGTTGATAATTTTTGGGCGATTTTTTGCCTGATTATCAGGCAGTTATGAGAGGTGGTGCAAATTTTTTCCTCAAAAAGTTTGGTTTGGAGCGGATAAAAGCCGTACCTTTGCGCGGCATTTGGGGAAGCCTGCCTGAGGCGGGTATTTTCAGGTGCAGATAAGGAGTTGAGCGGGTAAAACCCATTGGCTCTCCGTTTTAAACTAAAAACTATACGATAGTGGATACCTTGAGTTACAAGACGCGTTCGGCAAAGCGTGAAGAAGTTGAGCGCAAATGGTACATCATAGACGCTGAGGGTGAGATAGTCGGGCGTTTGTGTTCCCGCATTGCACATGTTTTGCGTGGCAAGCACAAGCCTTCTTATACACCCCATGTTGACTGTGGCGATTACGTCATTGTGATCAATGCCGATAAGGTTCGTTTTTCGGGCCTGAAGATGGACCAGAAAGAATATGTGCGCTACACGGGTTATCCGGGCGGACAGCGCAAGGCGACTCCGCGCGACTTGCTGGCTAAGAAGCCTGAAGCCATCATTGAAAATGCCGTAAAGGGCATGCTCCCTAAGAATCGCCTGGGGCGGAAGATGTTCCAAAAACTGTTTGTTTATGCAGGCGGGGAGCATCCTCATGCAGCGCAAAAACCTGAACCCTTTAACTTTTGAAACAAGTTTCACCTATGGATAAGATCAATGTAATAGGTCGGCGTAAAGCAGCAGTTGCCCGTTTGTATATGGACAAAGGGGAGGGCAACATCCTGATCAATGGCCGGCCTTACGAAGAGTATTTCAATCAGCGCCATGTTCGCCAACAGATTATGGCGCCGTTTCAAGTTGTGGAGTTGGACACCAAGTTGTACGACATCAAAGTCAATGTCAAGGGAGGCGGTTTCAAAGGACAGGCCGAAGCTGTCAGACTGGCCATTGCCCGTGCTTTGGTACAACTGAATGAAGAGTATCGCCCGGCATTGAAGGCCCATAAGTATCTGACTCGCGATTCCCGCGTGGTTGAACGCAAGAAGTACGGCAAGCCCAAGGCACGCAAGAGCTTCCAGTTCTCCAAGCGTTAATACCCGGCGATTGATTTTTTGTTTGAATAACCTTACAACAACGCATAGATATGCAAGTTCCAAGCTATAAAGATCTCCTCGAGGCCGGAGTACACTTTGGCCACCTGAAGAAGAAGTGGAACCCGAAGATGGCTCCTTACATCTTTGCCGAGCGCAAAGGCATTCACATCATTGATTTAAATAAGACCCGCGAATGCCTCGAGGAAGCCGGCAAAGTGGCCAAAGGCCTGGCTAAGTCGGGTAAGAAGATACTCTTTGTCGCTACGAAGAAACAAGCTCGCGATATCGTTTCTGAAGCTGCCCTTGCCGTTGGCATGCCTTATGTTACGGATCGTTGGCTGGGTGGTATGCTTACCAATTTTAGCACCATCCACCGCTCCATCAAGAAGATGCGAAGGATTGACAAAATGCTCCAGGAAGGAGAAGCCCTTAGCATGACCAAGAAGGAGCGACTAAAACTTTCTCGCGAACGCGCCAAGTTGGAAAAAGTGCTGGGCGGTATTGCCAACATGAGCCGCCTGCCGGCTGCGATTTTTATCGTGGACATCGTGCATGAGCACATTGCTTTGAGCGAGGCCGATAAACTGGGTTTGTTGACCATCGCCATGGTTGACACGAATGCCGATCCCAATAAAGTGGATTATCCCATTCCTGCCAATGACGATGCGACCAAATCCATTCGCACCATTACCAACTTTATGGTAGAGGCCATCCGCGAGGGCTTGGCCGAGCGCGAGAAACACAAAGCCGAAAAGGAAGCCGAAACCGGCGCCCCGGCTGAGTAAACACAACACTTTAACAACTGGAAACAACATAAAATGAGCACAATCACTGCTTCTGACGTTAAGAAACTGCGCGAAATGACAGGCGCAGGTATGATGGATTGCAAGAAGGCCCTTGCCGAGGCCGGCGGCGATTTTGATGAAGCCGTAGCTGTTTTGCGCAAGAAAGGACAAAAGCTTTCTGCCAAGCGTGCAGGCCGTGAGGCGAAAGAAGGTGTCGTCCTGGCCAAAGTTACGGAGGATAAGACCAAGGGCGTTATTGTGAAGTTGAGCTGCGAAACGGATTTCGTCGCCAAGACGGATTCTTTTATCGCACTGACCGATAAAATAGCCGATATCGCACTGCAAAATTTTCCCGACACCCTGGAAGATTTGCTGAACCTGCCCTTTGAAGACGGGCTGACTGTCGGAGAGAAAATTACCGAGCAGGTGGGCGTTATTGGCGAGAAGATCGAGTTGGCCGGCTACGAGAAGCTGGAAGCTCCCATGGTGGCTCCTTATATTCACATGGGCAACAAAGCCGGCGTATTGGTTGGTCTGAGTGTGGCTAATGAGGAATACTTTGAGCCGGGTCGTGGTGTAGCCATGCAGGTAGCCGCCATGCGTCCCATTGCTGTGGATGAAGAGGGCGTGGATGCTTCCGTGATTGAGAAAGAGCTTGAGATCGGTATGGAGCAAGCCCGCCAGGAAGGCAAGCCCGAGCAAATGCTGGAGCGCATCGCTCAAGGCAAACTGAATAAATTCCTCAAGGAAAATACCCTGCTCAATCAGGAGTTTGTGAGAGGTGAAGGTAAACAAACCGTGGGGGCATATCTCAAAGCTCTCAATGACGATTTGACGGTTACCGATTTTAAACACGTCGAATTGGGATAATCTAAAAAAAGCGAATGCATTTGCATTCGCTTTTTTTTTGTCTTTTTTGAAGCAATGGCATATCTTTGATTTCATGGCAGCACCAACCTATAAGAGAGTCCTTTTAAAATTAAGCGGTGAAAGCCTGATGGGCTCAAAGCCCTTTGGCATTGCGCCTGAGATGTTGCGGCATTACGCTTTGCAGATTAAGAGCATTCGCGATCTCGGCGTGGAAGTTGCCGTAGTCATTGGCGGTGGAAATATCTTTAGAGGTTTACAGGCTGAGAGCTCCGGCATAGAGCGGGTACAAGGAGACTATATGGGCATGCTTGCTACCGTGATTAACGGCATGGCCTTGCAGAGCGCTTTGGAAAAGGAGGGAGTCTATACCCGTCTGATTTCGGCCATTGAGATGAAGCAAATTGCCGAGACTTACATCCGCCGCAGGGCTATCCGCCATTTGGAAAAAGGGCGTGTTGTCATTTTTTCTGCCGGCACGGGAAGTCCGTATTTCACTACTGACAGTGCTGCCGCGCTTAGGGCCAGTGAGATAGATGCCGATGTCATCTTAAAGGGCACCCGCGTTGATGGCATCTATACAGCCGACCCCGAAAAAGATCCTCAAGCCAGCCGGTTTGAAGTTTTGAGTTTTTCCAAAGTCATCAAACTGGGCTTGAACGTCATGGATATGACGGCCTTTACCCTTTGCAAAGAAAACAACATCCCCATCATTGTTTTCGACATCTCCAATCCCGAAAACCTGCTTCGCATCGTGAAGGGGGAAAAGGTGGGCACATTGGTAGAGTAGCTGCTCGGCTTTACTCACTCATATCGAAGAGCTTCAATCGGGTCCAGTTGAGATGCTTTTATGGCCGGATACAGCCCCGAGAAAACTCCAACGATAAAGGCAATGATTGTGGCGAGGGCCATCCAATTCCAGGGGATGAGGAATGGCCCGTGGAGGAGTTTGGCGACGAGGAGGCCGATGCCTATTCCAAATAGAATGCCGAGCAAACTTCCCAGTTGGCAGAGAACGACAGCTTCTGTGAGAAATTGAAAGCGGATTTCCTTTTTCGTTGCTCCCAGCGCTTTGCGTATGCCGATTTCCCTGGTGCGTTCAGTTACAGAGACGAGCATGATGTTCATCAGCCCGATGGCTGCGCCAAGCAGGGTGATGAGTCCAATGGCTGCTGCAGACATTCTGAACTTGGTGGTGTCTTCTTTGATGATGGCGATGAGGCTGTCGCTTTTGCGCACTTCAAAATCGTTTTCCTGAGCCGGTTTGAGTTTTCGTATTTGCCGAAAGGCAGCAGACACTTCGGCTATGAGGGCGGGCATTTCTTCGGCATCTTTTACAAAGCCCGTGATGTTGTAGTTGGAGGTAGTTGTTCCATAAAAGCGTTTGCCTGCGAGCAGTGTAATGAAGGCTCTGAGGTCTTCATTTCTGTTCATGGACGAGCCTTTGGATTTCAGGACGCCAACGACTTTGTATTTTTGATTGCCGATGGAGATAGTTTTACCTATAGCTGCCTCTGCCTCTCCGTTAAACAGTTTTTTGACTATTTCCATTCCGACGATGGTCTTGAGAGCACCGCTTTGGACTTCCGTATGTGTAAAGTTGCGCCCCAGTTCGAGGTCGAGTGCATTGACGGTGAGATAAGTTTCGTCAATTGCCATGATGGGGACGTTGGGGTTGCTGGCTTCTTCTTTGTACTTAAGCACGGCATTTCCCGTGCAAAAGAGGGATGTACTGATGATGGCTTTTCCCTGGTATCGGCTTTTCAGTTTTTGTGCCTGGTCAAAAGTAATAGGTGTAATTTTGGCTGTTTGAACTCCGCGTCTTCGGCTCCGCAGTTTTTGACCCTTTGGAGTGATTGTGAAGGTATTGGCTCCCAGGCTGGAAAAATTTTCGCTAAGAGAATAGATGGCCGTGTCCATAGCAGTGAGAATACCCACCAAAGCCATGATTCCAAAGGAAATAATCAGCACCGTAAGAGCCGACCTCAGGGTGTTGCTGCGTATGGAGCGTATAGCTATGAGTATGTTTTCGAAAATGTGCATGCGTGATTTTCAGTATAGATGCTCAAATGTGGTGTCTCTTTTTGCCCCCCGCAAGTTTGTTCGATGAACCTCCCTTTGATTTCGACTAAGCTCAATCGCTGTGCATGATATAACAACTAAGATGATTGAGCTGCGCGGGCCGCGCGGGCGGAAGTCGAAATAAGGTGATTGAGCTGCGCGGGCCAGCGCGGGCGGAAGTCGAAATAAGGTGATTGAGCTGCGCGGGCCAGCGCGGGCGGGGTCGAACTAAGGTGATTGAGCTGCGCGGGCCGCGCGGGCGGGGGTCGAAATCACCGTGTATGCTCCGGAGTCCCTTCTCCCCTCTGATTTCGACTGCGCTTCGCGCGCTCAATCGCCGGATTTCGACTAAGCTCAATCTCCAAGGAGAAGGGCGTTGATTTTTATCCTAACCAGAGGTGATTGAGCTGCGCGGCCCGAGCGGGCGGGGTCGAAATAAGGTGATTGAGCTGCGCCGGCCGCGCGGGCGGGGTCGAACTAAGGTGATTGAGCTGCGCGGGCCGCGCGGGCGGGGTCGAACTAAGGTGATTGAGCTGCGCGGCCAGCGCGGGCGGGGTCGAAATCACCGTGTATGATATACCCCCTACCCAAACCCCTCTCCAACAATCTCCAAAAACGCTTTTTCAATACCCGGATTTACGGCAATAATTTCTTCACCGAAGAGA
>JALVES010000105.1 GCA_027030635.1 Saprospiraceae bacterium
ACCAAAAACTTAATGAACTATTGTTTAAACACATAAGCCAAAAAAATCTGCAAATCCTTCAATGGCTCATAGTCTTTGGCGTAGAAAAAATTTAAGCGGTGCAGGGTGGTGGCATCCATGGAAGTCTTTTCCGGAAAGGTGTCGGCCACTGTCAAAATGCCTTTGCGCAGAGGAGGCAGGTCCTGCCTCTCCAACAAACCTCCCGCATAACCCACCCAGCTATGACCACCCAGCAAAACCATGCCCGCTTTGCGCCACCAGGGCAGAGGTGAGCGCAGGCGCAAAAGCGAAAGCGGAGCGAGCAGCAAGACCAAAAGGGAAAGCCCCCAATCCAGCAAACGCTTAAAGCGTTTCATGCGCGGGTCGGCAATGGCAAAATGCACCTGCACCGTGTATAAATCCCCCGGCAAATTTTTGGAGCTGCTGCTGATGATGCTCGGGCTCTCCTCCGGCGCTATGCGATAAGTGAGGTTGGGGCCCAGCCGGCTCATCCACCAGGTGATGCGTTCGGCAGGCAGGTCTTTGCTGCAAAACACCAGTTCATCCACTTTAAAAATGCGCACCACTTCGTCGAGTCGCTCCAAGCTGCCGATGTAGTTCTCCTCCAAATCATCAGAAGGAGCCTTTTCCAACAATTTTTTTCGGGCCTCTTCATCGGCAGGTAAGACCGTACCTATGTAATTCCCCTCGGCTTTCGCCAAATACAACAATTGCCTCACGCGCTTGCTCTCTTCGCGACTGCCCACGATGAGATAATTCCTTCGCTCCGGAGCAAAAAGTCTGATGTTGCCCTCCTGAAAAAAACGCAGCGCCATGCGCAAACCCAAAGTCGAAAACAAAGCCCAGCCCGTCCCCAACAAAATCAAGGCCCGCGAAAAGCGGTATTCCTGAGGAAAAAAACCGTAGGCCGCCATCAAAAACAAAGTACCAACCAAAAGCCCCTTCACCAGCGAAGCAACCCGATAGGGGCGGTCATAGGCCCCTGCCAAAAAAGCGCCCCCCAACCAAAACAGAAGATATACAGGAAGGTTCACCTGATAAAAAACAGGCGGGTAGTAATCCGGATTGTGAAAGTGGTAGCGCGCCCAAAAATTCTTCAAAAAATGCATGCCACCGGCCAGCAAGACCGCATCGGCCAAAGGCAGCCACAAGCGGCGGAAGGCATTTGCCGCAAGGCTCAAAAAAGCTCTGAAATAAATGGCCAAATGAATGAACGCAATGTACCAACTCGCCTTGCGCCCCTCAAAGTGCTTCCGGGCAAAGAGAATCATGGCCTGATAAAAAATGCGCACGTAATTTAAACTGCCCTTGCGCGTGCTCTCCCCCTTGTAGTGAATGATGGTGGTCTCCGCAAAATAGTAATTTTTATAGCCCGCCTGTACGATGCGATACGACAAGTCAATGTCTTCGCCATACATAAAAAAACGCTCGTCCAACAAGCCAATTTCATCGAGCACCGACCGCCGCAGCCACATAAATGCGCCCGACAAAACATCCACCTCGTGATTTTCATGCTCCGATAAATAACCGAGGTGATAGCGGTTAAAAACCCGCGAGCGCGGAAACAAGGCTGACAAGCCAAAAGTCTTACAAAAAGCTACAAAGGGAGAAGGAAAGCCCCGCTTCGACTCCGGCAAAAAGGCTCCCGTGCCGTCTATCATGTGTACGCCCAGCCCGCCCGCTTCGGGATGTTCCTCCATGAAGCGGTAGCACTTTTCCAGGCTGTCTTCCGAAATCAGGGTGTCGGGGTTCAGCAGCAAAACGTACTTCCCCCGCGAGCGCCTGATGGCCGCATTGTTGGCCCTCGCAAAGCCGAGGTTTTCATTCATGGCCATCAACTCCACCTCGGGAAATTTCTGCTCCACCATGGCCACCGTGCCGTCCACCGAGTTGTTGTCCACCACAAAGACCTCCACCTGCATCCCCCTGCTCGCCCTGCGCACAGCCTGCAGGGCCTGCTCCAAAAAATACCGCACATTGTAGCTCACGACCACAATGCTAAGCTGAATCTCCGTTGCTGCCGGGAATGACTTGGGCATGAGGCAAAGGTAGGGAATTTTAGGTATAGCAGCATGGGTACGCACGCTAAAGGTACGCGCGCTAAAGTACGCGCGCTAAAGCTAAAGGGTACTAAAGCACGCGCGCTAAAAGGTACGCGCGCTAAAGCACGCGGTACTAATTAGCGGGCTGAAGCCCGCTCAACAAGCGTTCAATCAAACACAACAACACTAAACACTAAACACTAAACGCTAAACACTAAACGCTAAACACTAAACACTAAACACTAAACACTAAACACTAAACAAACCATCAAAAAATCGCGGAAACGACTTCTCCACCACCTCCGGATTTTCCAGGCGGATGTCGCCCCGCATGGCGAGGATGCTCAGGGCCATGGCCATGCGGTGGTCGTCATAGGTTTGGAAGAGGGGCGTTTGACTTTGCTCGCCCGAGCGCGAAGCGTACAGGCGGGCGCGGCCTTCTATTTCGAGGAAGGGCTGTTCGCCTCCGCCGATGCGCACTTGTACGCCGGTTTTTTGCAGTTCGTTTTTGAGGGCAGTGAGGCGGTCGGTTTCTTTGATGCGCAGGGTTTGCAGGCCGGTGAGGCGAAGCGGGTGCCCCATAGCCGCAGCGAGAACGGCGAAGGTTTGGGCCAGGTCGGGCTGGTGGAAAAAATCCATTTCGGCAGGCGGCTGTGGCCTTGTGCCCCGCTTTTTCAAGATGCGCAGGCCGGCCTGTTCGAAGCGGCTTTCCACGCCCCAGGCCTGCATCCATTCGGAGAGCAGGCTGTCGCCTTGCAGGCTGTTTTCGTGCAGATCGGGCAGCAGCAAATCGGCTTCTTCAGACAGGGCGGCGAGGGCATAAAAATACGAAGCTGCCGTCCAATCGGCCTCCACGCGATAAGGCCGGCGGCGGTAAGCGCTGTGTGCGGGTACTTTCCAGCCTTCAGGCATTTCTATCACCTCGGCGCCAAAGTGCCGCATGAGGCCAACAGTCATTTCCACGTAAGGCCGCGAGACGAGGCGCCCCTGCGGCAAAAGCGTCAGGCCGACAGACAGCGAGGGGGCCACCAGCAAGAGCGCTGTGAGATACTGACTGCTCACATTTGCCGAAAGGCGAACGACCAAATCCCCTGCCCGCTCTGCAAACGGCCCGATGTGCAGAGGCGGATATCCCTGCCGGCCCGCGTATTCCAGCCTGGCTCCCATTTGCCGCAAGGCATCCACCAAAGGTCCTGTCGGACGTTGCAACATCCGCTCGCTGCCTGTGAGAAACTGCCGCCCGGGACGCGTGGCGAGGAAGGCCAGCATGAAGCGATAAGTCGTGCCGCCGGCGCCCGCGTCATAATGGGTTTCGCCCGCCTCCCAGCGCTGCAACAGATGCAGCAAATCGCGGCTGTCGCGAGCTTCGGAGATGTTTTCGGGCATGCCTCCGCCCAGAGCGCCGATGATGAGTGCGCGATTGCACAGGCTCTTGGAAGCCGGAAGTTGCACGCGCCCTTGGAGAGATGCCGGAAGTTTCTTAATTTCGCGAGACATATCGGATGACAGAGTGGTTGGCAAAAAAGCCGGCCCTTTGTGCAACCGGCACATGCAAAAGTAATCAGTTTGCCAATTACGCATACATGCAGATAAAAAACTACCAACTTCTCGGCCTGATGTCGGGCAGTTCTATGGACGGTCTGGACGTGGCCCTGTTGAGATTTTCCTATGGCTTTCGCCAAATGGAGGACGGTACGAAAGAGGCGGAGGTCTTCGATTGGGAGTTGCTGGAGGCTGAAACCCTGCCCTTTTCGCAAGCCTGGATAGAGCGCCTGGAGCACCTCTCTCATGCGCCTATGGCCGAAGTGCTGAGAGCACACACAGCCTTTGGGCGTTATCTCGGCGACCTGCTCAAACCTCTGCTCGAAAGCATGAGCCTGCAGCCCGAGGCAGTAGCGCTGCACGGACACACCCTGCTGCACGAGCCTGCCCACGGCTTCAGCTTCCAACTGGGCGACGGGCACGCCCTGGCCGACAGCCTGCAACTGCCGGTGATTGCCGACTTTCGCACGGCCGATATAGCCCTCGGCGGAGAAGGCGCCCCCATGTCGCCCCTGGCCGACAAACTGCTCTTCGGGGGCTTCGACGCCTACCTCAACATTGGCGGCATTGCCAACCTCACCACCTGCCGCGATGGCCGTTGGTCGGCCTGCGACATCGGGCCGGCCAATCAGATATTCAACGCCCTCGCAGCAGAAAAGGGCCTGGATTTCGACCGCGACGGCGCTCTCGGAAAAAGCGGCCGCCTGCTCGAAGGGCTGCTGCATGAAGCCCTGAAAGACGAGTAC
>JALVES010000106.1 GCA_027030635.1 Saprospiraceae bacterium
TGTTGTCTGTTGTCGGTTGTCGGTTGTCGGTTGTCGGTTGTCGGTTGTCGGGGTGTTGGTTTATTGTTTATCGTTTATCGTGTATCGTTGTTGGGCGGGCTTCAGCCCGCTGATACCCATGCAAAGCAAAAAATCTGTGTTAATCTGTGTAATCTGTGATTCTGATGATGGAGGGTGGAATCGGTGGAAGCGGCCTAATCGGTGGAAGCGGGCCTCAATCTGTGTAATCTGTGTTAATCTGTGTAATCTGTGATTCTGACGATGGACGTAATGAGCGTAACTTTGGCGCCATCATAATGAACCACTCACTCCAACTTCTCCACAATCTTCCTGTCGTTGCTCAATCTGGGGACTTTGTTTTGGCCGCCCAGTTTGCCGAGGGATTGCATGTATTTTCGGAAGGCGTCTTTGGGCAGGGGGCGTACTTTGGGGGTTTGGAGCACTTTGCCTTTGATGAGGTCGCGGTAGTAGATGTTTTGGCGGCACATTTCTTCGTTGAGGTATTTGGTGAAAGCCTTTAAATCTTCCGGTTGTTGTTCGAAGGCGATGAACCACTCGTGGTAGGGGGCGCCGCCTTCGGGGGGTTGTATTTGCGGGGCGACGGTGAACTCCACGACTTTGGCGGGCACTTGTTTGAGGGCGAAATCCAGTGCCTGTTCGACTTCTTTGCCGATGACGTGTTCGCCGAAGGCGGAGATGAAGTGTTTGATGCGGCCGGTAACGATCAGGCGATAGGGGTTGAGGGAAACGAAGCGCACGGTATCGCCGAGGAGGTAGCTCCAGAGGCCGGCATTGCTGCTGATGACGATGGCGTAATCGCGTCCTGTCTTCACGAGGCCGAGGGGGATGCGGGGGACGTTGTAGTGGCGGCCTTTCTTGCCTTTGAAGCGGCGGGTTTCTTCGACGGGGATAAACTCGTAGAAGATTCCCGAGCAGGTGTTGAGCAGCAGGCCTTCTTCGCCCGGGATGTCCTGGAAGGCGATGAATCCCTCGGAGGCGGGGTAGGTTTCCAGGCTGTCTATGGGGCCGCCGACCAGGTTTTCGAGCACGGAGCGGTAGGGCTCAAAGTTGACGCCGCCGTGTACGAAGATGTGGAGGTTGGGGAAGACCTCCAGCACGGTTTTTTTGCCGCTGCGTTCTAACAGGCGTTCGTAGTACATCTGCACCCAGGGCGGGATGCCGCTGATGAGGCGCAGGTCCTGGCCGAGGGTTTCGCTGACGATGGCATCTACTTTGGCTTCCCAGTCTTCGATGCAATTGGTTTGGTAGGAGGGCAGTTGGTTGGCGCGCAGCCAGGCGGGCACGAGATGGTTTGCGATGCCCGAGAGGCGGCCGGTGGGGATGCCGCCCTTTTGCTCCAGTTTGGGGCTGCCCGAGAGGAAGAGGACTTTGCCGTCGAGGAAGGCCCCTTTGCCCGTGCGGGCGTAGTAGTTGAAGAGCGCTTTGCGGGCGCTGCCGAAGTGGTTGGGCAGGCTGTCTTTGGTGATGGGGATGTACTTCACGCCCGAAGTGGTGCCGGAAGTCTTGGCAAAATACTGCGGTCGCCCGGGCCAAAGTACGTCTTTTTCGCCGGCTATGATGCGCTCCACATAGGGTCGCATGGCCTCATACTCCCTCACGGGTACCTGGCGGAGGTATTGCACATAGCCGCGGATGTCTTCAAATCTGTGTATTTTTCCAAAGGCCGTTGCTCTTCCTTTTTTTATCAGCTTTCGCCAAATTTTTTCCTGGTCGGGGATGGCTCTGCGCGCCTGACGCTCTAAAGCCCGGGCTGTCTGTAGCGCCAAGGGTCGTATGAGGGTTGATTTGGTGGACATGAGATGGTGGTTTGTTGATGAATTTGGAGGGCAAGATGAGCAAAATTTTTATTGTGGAAAAATGAGTAAATTTGCAGTCGGACTGCAAATTTACTCAAAAATGTTTATTCAACGGAAGATGGCTGCGGCTATCGAAAAATTCATGGGTTGGTATCCGATTGTCTATGTGGGCGGGCCCCGGCAATCGGGGAAAACGACTTTGCTGAAGCATTTATACGGTACGTTGCCCTACGCCAGTTTGGAGGAACCGGATGTGCGTTTGCTGGCGGAGGAGGACCCCCGTCGTTTTTTGTCGCGTTTTTCAAAGGGGGGGATTTTGGATGAGGTACAGCGGGCGCCCTGGCTTTTTTCTTACCTTCAGGGGCTGGTGGATAGCGATGCTTCTCTGCGGTTTTTGCTTTCCGGCTCACAAAACTTTTTGATGATGAAGCAGGTAAGCCAGTCGCTGGCCGGTCGGGTGGGGGTATTGACTTTATTGCCTTTGAGTAGTCTGGAGTTGTCAGCAGAGCAGGTAGAAAATCTGACGACTTTTATGTGGCGCGGGGGCTATCCGGCTATTTACGAGCGGCAAATACCGCCGGATATTTTCTTTGCGAACTATTTGCAAACATATGTGGAACGGGATGTGCGAACTTTAAAAGAGATTGGCAATTTGACGCAGTTTGTCCGATTTATGCGTTTGTGTGCGGGCAGAGTGGGGCAGCCTTTGAACATGTCTTCGCTGGCCACGCAGGCAGGCGTCGCCGTGAATACGGTGAAGACCTGGCTGTCTGTGTTGGAGGCTTCTTACATTTTGTTTTTTCTCTCGCCTTATCACGGAAATTTTAAGAAACGCATCATCAAGTCGCCTAAGTTGTATTTTTTTGATACGGGCTTGTTGTGTCATTTGTTGGGTATTGCCGGGCCGGAGCCGTTGGATATGCATCCTTATTTTGGTAACATTTTTGAAAATATGATTATTGCAGAGCTTTACAAGAAGCGCGCCAATGCGGGCCGGCGTCCTGTATTTTGGTTTTGGCGGGACCAGCATCAGCATGAAGTGGATTTGATTATTGAAGAGGAGGGGCAACTCATGGCTATAGAAATCAAGGGCAGTCAGACGTATAATGCCCGGCTGGCGTCGGGTTTAAAGAGGTGGAAGAAATTGGCAGGCGAGCGTGGAGCTCGCAGGGTTTTGGTGTATAGTGGTTCCGGGGAAATGAAGTTTGAAGACTTTGAGCTGCTTCCCTGGGCCAGGGCGGTAGAAGAAATTTGATTTTCTTACCTTTGTTCACATGAGAGCTTATTTCAGGTGGCTGCCTTTGTTGTTGTTTGGCCTATGGCCCTTTGCCCTGTGGGCGCAGCCGTCTGACAATCCCTTTGATTTGGTGGTGGCGGGCAGCGGGGCAGAGCGGGTTGTTTTTAAGAGCGACAATCCCTTTGATTTGGAGGCCGTGAGTGCTGATTTGCCGCCGGACCCTGAGTATTTAGACGCTTCGGCGCCTGTTGGGGAGCGTGATGCAACTGCTGAAGGAGATTTGCCTGCCGAGGCTGTGGTGCAGCCTGAGGGTGGGGCGGGGGCTTATCGCTTCAAGTTGTTTGTCTCGCTTTTTCTGGCCTTGTTTGCGGGTATTTTGCTTTCCGTTTACCGCTCTTATTTCAAGCATCTCTACGGGGCCTTTACCGCAGAGAATCTGCTGACGCTTTTGCTGCGGGAGCAGACCAAAGGCATACAGAGGCCTTATTGGTTTTTTTATCTGCTTTTCTTCTTCAGTGGGGGCTTCAGTCTTTATCTGCTGTTGGAGTCGCGTGTGGCCTGGCCGTTCAGCCCGCTGGAGTTCTGGCTGTTGCTGTCGGTGGGGGTTTTTGTGGTCTTTTCCCTGAAGCATTTGCTGTTGGCTCTGACGGGGCTGGTCTTTCCGCTGGCCAAGCCTCTCGGGGTGTATAGCTTTACCATCATGGTGTTTAACAGCATCATGGGCTTGTACCTGGTTTTTGTGGATGTATTTTGGGCACTGGGGCCAGAGAGTATCCGCCATTTGGCCTTTTACGCCTTTGTGGGGGGCGTCATTTTGTTCTATTTGTATCGGGTGCTGCGCTCTTTGTTTATTGCCATGCCCTACCTCATTTCTTCCCCGCTGCATTTTTTGTTGTATATTTGCGCCGTGGAATTAGCCCCCCTGCTTGTGGTGTGGCGTCTTGTGGCAGATAAAATCGCCGCGGGCTTTTGACGGCATTTGACGAAAGTGCCTGAAAAAACTGCCTGTGGACATAAACCGCATGGTGCGTTTGGAGCAGCATTTCACGAAAGTGCCTGAAGAATCTGCGCCTGTGGTTTTAAGCCGCGTGGGTGCGAGTTTTTCATGGCATTTCACGAAAGTGCCTGCAAATCGCATCACTATGAGATGAGTCTGCTTTGGAGCATTGAATGCCGAAGCAGGAGGACATACACGGAGCTTCGAGAGAGGCTACTTAAAAAAACAGCTCGAAAAGGGCTGAGTGTGCCGGCGGGAAGCCGGTCTCAGTCCGGATTTCGAATAAACGCGAATTTGAGAATGGGCGCAGAAGCAACAGCCGTTAAGGAGACCTACAAAAAGGTAAAGACCATTTTGGTCTCTCAACCCAAACCCGAACGCTCTCCTTACTACGAACTGGAGAAAAAATACCGCCTGACCATAGACTGGCGGCCCTTCATCCAGGTAGAGCCGGTGAGTACCAAAGAATTCCGCAAGTACAAAATCAGGCCTGATGAGTACTCGGCCATCATCTTTACGAGCAAGAATTCGGTGGACCACTTTTTCCGTATTTGCAAGGATATGCGCATTGAGATGCCTCCTTTGGAGACGCGCTACTTCTGCATGACGGAGACCATCGCCAACTATCTGCAGAAGTTTATCGAGTATCGCAAACGCAAGGTCTTTGTGGGCAAACGCAGCATCGAAGACCTCAAGCCCATGCTGATGAAGCATCGCAACAAGGAAAAATTCCTGCTGCCCTGCTCCAACATGGGCAGCATGGAAGTGGCCAACTTCCTCGAGGAAAAAAACTTCGACTGGCAACACGCCATGATGTACCGCACCGTAAGCAGCGATCTGAGCGACCTCAGCGATGTTACTTACGACATCCTGGTTTTCTTCAGCCCGCTCGGCATCAAATCCCTTTTTGAAAATTTTCCCGACTTCAAACAGAACGAAACGCGTCTTGCCGTGTTTGGTAATAAGACAGCGCAAGCCGTGGAAGAGCGTGGCCTGACCATCAACATCAAGGCGCCCACGCCTGAGACGCCCTCCATGACCATGGCGCTGGAAAACTACATCAAACGAGCAAACAAAAAGTAAAACATGGCAGCGAAAAGCAGTTTCTCCGAGATCATCAAGTCCCAAACTCCCGTTTTGGTAGATTTTTATGCCGATTGGTGCGGCCCGTGCCACGCCATAGCGCCCATCCTCAAGGATGTCAAGCGCGAGCTGGGCGACAAGGTGAAAATCGTCAAAATTGACGTGGATAAGAACAATCAACTGGCTTCTAAATTACAGGTGCGCAGCATCCCCACCATCATGCTCTTCCAAAACGGCGAGTTGAAGTGGCGGGCTATGGGCGTGCAGCCTAAGGAAGTGTTGAAGCAGCAGGTGGAAGCGTTGCTTTGAGTTGTCGGTTGTCGGTTGTCGGTTGTCAGTTGTCAGTTGTCAGTTGTCGGTTGTCGGTCAGGGGGGCGGGCTTTAGCCCGCAATGCCATGCCTCGAATACGAACGTTTGTTGGTGAAATCGGTTGAATCGGGAATGTGAATTTTATGTTTTTTAAGGCTGCGGACATAGCGCATTTGACTGATGCCCGTTACTTTGCGGCGATGGGGGCGAGCTGGTTGGGTTTTGCGGTGCCCATGCCGGGGGAGGAAGGCGCGGCGGCGGCATATGCGCGTTTGCGGGAGATGAACTCCTGGGTGGAGGGGCCTGAGCCGGTGGCTGAGTTGCCGCGCAGGCCCGAGGAAGCTGAGATTGAGGAGATTGTGCTTTCCACGGGCATTAAGGCTTTGCAGTGGCCGGCCGGGTTTGGCGCTGTGGAGGCGCTTCACTTGCCGCCGGGTAGTGTGCATTTTGCTTTTTTTTCCTTTCCGGCTTCGCTTTGTGCTTCCGATTTCCTTCGCGATTTGCGCAGGCAGTTGGAGGGTCATGTGGCTTTCGCCAAACATTTGGTCTTGCGCTTGGAGGGCGCTCTTTCTGTTGAAGCCTGCTCCCTGCTTCCTACGCTCTTTGAAGGCCTCCCCCTCATCCTCGAGCTCGACTGGACTCCCGAACTTCTGCGCCGGATGGCGGACTCTGCGGCCATTGAGGCCGTGCAATTCCGCGGCGGCGAGGAGGAAGCGCCGGGGGTGAAGTCTTACGATGAGTTGGAGGAGTTGATGGAGCTGCTGTGATTTTGAGTCGTTTGTGCTTTTCGCAAAGGCGGGTATCCCAAGCCCCGATTTTTGTTTTTTTGCATTTTTTTGTGCCGGATTTGGTCATTTCGATTGGATTGTTTATCTTTGCCCCTGCCTCCTCTTTTGAAGCGCTCTTTTTGGTCTTTTCCTTACCGTTTTTCGGGCTAAAAAGGATGCAAATTTACATACACGAACACGACATTTTGGGTTTTAAAATCTTTTGTTATGTCTCTTGCAGGAGGGTTTTGCAGGGGGCTGTTGGAGGGCTTCGTTTGTCCTTTTTTGAGGTGTAAAACGGGCTTTGAACAGTTCTTTTTTTGAGGTGGATTTTGGGGTTTTCTCGCGCGCGCGTGTGTGCGCGTGTGTGCGCGGGTGTGCGCCCGCGCGTGACGCGCGCGCGAGACATGTCATGTCTTTAAGACATGACATGTCTGTTGCGAACAGCGCTTCCGCATCTCGCCCCCGCCCACACCCCAAAAAAGCCCTATCTTTGACCAAAATTTTTGACCATGAAAAAACTACTTTGGATATTTAAAATCGAACCGAAACAGTGATGAAATCGCCTATCTCTTGCTCCGAAGAAGTGCGTGCGGCCCTGCAGGGCGGGAAGCCGGTGGTGGCCCTGGAATCCACCATCATTTCGCATGGGATGCCCTGGCCGCAGAATGCAGAGACGGCCTTTGCCCTGGAGCAAATCGTGCGCGAAGAAGGAGCCATCCCCGCAACCATCGCACTGCTTGACGGGCGCATTCAGGTGGGGCTTTCAGGTGCCGAAATCGAGCGGCTGGCAGCGCCCGATAGCGAAGTGGTCAAGTGCAGCCTCAGGGATTTGGCAGTGGTCTTACAACGAAAAGTTTTGGGGGCGACGACGGTTGCGGGAACACTGTTTGCTGCGCAAGGGGTCGGCATTCGATTTTTTGCGACGGGTGGAATCGGCGGCGTACACAGGGGAGGCGAACAGAGCTTGGACATTTCCGCCGATCTGCCGCAACTGGCGCGTTCGCAGGTGGCTGTGGTCAGTGCGGGAGCAAAATCCATCCTCGATATTCCGCGGACGCTGGAGTACCTGGAGACCCTGGGCGTGCCCGTCATCGGCTGGCAGACGGATGAGTTTCCCGCCTTTTTCACGCGCAGCAGCGGGCAGCCGGTTGCGCATCGCTATGACTCGGAGGAGCATTTGGCGAAAGCCTTAAAAATCCAGTGGTCTCTGCCTCTGCCTCAGGGCGTGCTGGTCGCCAATCCCATCCCTGAGGAGTTTGAACCGGAGGCGGAGCCCATACAGCGGGCTACGGAACAGGCTTTGGCGGAAGCCGAAAAACAAAATATTTGCGGAAAGGAGCTTACTCCCTTTCTGCTATCCCGAATTGAGCAACTTTCAGGTGGATTAAGCCTTTCGGCAAATGTGAAACTGGTCGAGAACAACGCCCGCCTTGCGGCCCGCCTGGCCCGGGCTTATGCGACTTTGTAAAAGATGACTGATGGGTAAACAAAAGAAAACCATTCTCGTTACGGGCGGTTGCGGATATATTGGCAGCCATACCATCATAGATTTGTTGGACAAAGGTTATGAGGTGGTCTCCGTGGACAATCTGGTGAACAGCACGGAGGATAGCCTCGATCGTATTAAAGCTGTTACGGGAAAGCGGGTGGTGAATGAGCGCATAGACCTTTGTGACTTTTCTGCCTTGCGGCAAATTTTTAAGCGACATCCGAACGTGAGCGGCATTGTTCACTTTGCGGCTTTGAAGAGTGTGGGGGAGTCGGTACAGCAGCCCCTTCGCTATTACGAGAACAACATTACGGGGCTGGTGAATCTGCTGCGCTGTGCCAGGGATTTTGGGGTGAGGGAATTTGTTTTTTCTTCCTCCTGCTCGGTTTATGGCAATGCGGAAGAACTGCCCGTTACGGAAGAGACGCCCTTGCAGGAGGCGGAGAGCCCTTACGGGCGGACGAAGCAAATGGGAGAGGACATTTGCCGCGATTTTGTGGCGGCCCATCCGGAGCATCGCTGTGTGTTGCTGCGATATTTCAATCCTGCGGGTGCGCATGAGAGCGGCTTGATTGGTGAGGCGCCGGGCAAAGAGCCCGAGAATCTGGTGCCCGTCATCATGGATGCTGCGCTGGGCGTGCGCGGGGAAGTGGTGGTGTTTGGGGATGATTACCCGACGCGGGACGGCTCCTGCATCAGGGATTACATACACATTATGGATTTGGCGGAAGCCCACAGCCTGGCGCTGGCTTTTGCAGAAAAGGCGCCTGAGGGAACCTGTGAAGTCTTTAATGTGGGCAGCGGAACGGGAACGACGGTGCTTGAGGCCATTGCCGCTTTTGAGCGGAGTACGGGCGTGGAATTGCCCTGGCGCATCGGGCCGCGTCGCCCGGGGGATGTGGTGGCCATTTATGCCAATTACGACAAAGCGGCACGGCTGCTCGGATGGCAACCGCGCCGCTCTATGGACGACATCATGCGCACGGCCTGGGCCTGGGCAGGACGTTGGCGGGAAGATTAAAACTTCCCTTATTGGGCGTTGTATTTTTCGATTACTTCTTCCAGTTCGTACTCATCGCCCGGGGTGTAGCCGTTGTGTACCCAGGCCATGTGTCCCCGTTTGTTGATGAGGAAAGTCTGCGGGATGGTGGAAAAGTTGAAGGCATTTTGCAGGGTTTGAGCATCGCCGTGTAAGATGGTAAACTCCCAGCCTTTGGTTTCGACGATGGCGGGAATTTTGGTCAGGGAGCGCTGGTCGTCAATGCTGATGGCGACCAGTTCTACATCGTACTTGTCCAGCCATTCTTCGTATATTTCGGCGATGGCATCCAGCTCTTTTTTGCAGGGAGAGCACCAGGTGGCCCAAAAGCTGAAGATGACCACTTTGCCAGGCTCATTGCCGTAGGTTTCCAGGAGGTTGACTTCTTCTCCTTCAAGCGTATAGACGGTAACATTGGGAATGGTCTTTTGAGCCGAAAGTGTAGAGAAGAAGAGGATGAAAGCAGAACAGGTAAAAAGGAGTTTGAGCATTTTCATTTTGAAAAAGGTTTGGGTTGTCATCAAAAGAGTTTGTTGTACATTTGACGAAAGTCAATATTTTTGGTCATGCTCGTAAAGCACTTGGCTGAATTCTTTTTAACATTGCGGCGTTTTGTCTTTGCGCCTGCAGGCGCCACACAACTGCTATAACCGAAAAAGCATGCGCTAAGGTATGGACAAATCATGAAAAAGGCCGGCCCTTAACAGATTTTTAAGCAAAAGTGGCGTGGCTTTGACATGAAGCACATTTTTCAGGACATCAGTTACAGGGCGTGGGCCGGGGCCATGCTCTGTGTAAAAACAAGAACGAAAACCAGTCATGAAGCGATTTTTTTATGCCTTTCTCGTCATGGTGCTTTGTACGGGGGGCTTACCTGCCCAAGGGCAGCTTTCGGGGCGTTTGGAATCTTTTGGCAATTTTTTTCTGCGCGACAGCCTGATTGGGGCGGCCAATACGCCCCAGTACGACCATCAGCTTTACGGTGCGGAGGCCTGGCTCAATCTGAACTATACCATCAAGGGCTTTGAGTTTCGCACGCGCTTTGACCTTTTTAACAACTCCAATTTGCTGAATCCGCAGGATTCTTATACGGCTCAGGGCATTGGCTATTGGTATGTGGGTAAGGAAATAGACCGTTTTAAGGTGGAGGCCGGCTATCTGTACGACCAGATCGGCAGCGGCATCATCTATCGCGCCTATGAAGAGCGGGCCCTGGCCATAGATCAGGCGCTGCTGGGGCTTGGCCTGCAGTATCGCCTGGGCGACAACTGGCTGGTCAAAGCCTTCACGGGGCGTCAGAAACAGCAGTTTGATGCTTATAAATCCATCATCAAGGGGCTTTCGGCAGAGGGCTTTATCGTGAAAGGCGAGGATAAGAAAGTCTTTCTCGTTCCGGGCTTTGGCATCGTCAATCGCACTTTGGACGATGGCTCCATGCAGAGCCTGGTGTCCAGCCTGGCTACTTACCGCAAAGAGGACCAGTTTTCGCCCACTTACAACACCTACGCTTTCAGCTTTTACAACACCCTGACGCGGGGAGCTCTCAGCTGGTATGTGGAGGCTGCTTACAAGACGCGCGACAATTTGAGCGACCCCTTTGGCGAGCGCGTTACGCTCTCGGGTGATACGGTTGTGGGGCCGACTTTTTTTCAGGCGCCGGGCTCGGTTTTATACACCAGCCTGAGTTATGCCAAAAAGGGATTTGGCGCAAGCCTGGAATTTAAGCGCACGCAGAATTTCTCCTTCCGCACCCGTCCGCAGGAGAGTCTGAACCGGGGCTTGATCAACTTCCTGCCCCCCATGACGCGCGTCAACACTTACCGGCTGACGGCCCGCTATGCGGCGGCTACCCAGGACCTCGGCGAATTGGCTTATCAGGCCGATGTCAGTTACAAATTCAGCAAGCGGTTGCGGCTGAATGTCAATTTTTCCAACATCACCGACCTGGACAATCTGCTGCTCTACCGCGAGTTGTACTCTGAGCTGACTTTTAAAAAGCCGCGGAAGTGGACGCTGGTGGGTGGCTTGCAGTGGCTGCAGTACAACCAGGAGGTGTATTACTTCAAGCCCGATGCGCCGCTTTTGCAGGCGGTAACGCCCTATTTTGACTATTTGTACAAGCTTTCGCGCAAGGCTTCCATTCGCTTTGAGGGGCAGTACATGAAGGTGGGCAAGGACGAAAAGGGAGAGTTGCACGACTATGGCGACTGGGTGTTTGGGCTGGTGGAGTTTGCTGTGGCGCCGCACTGGACTTTTACGGTTTCGGATATGTACAACATTCAGCCCGGGCACAACTCTCCGGTGGATGATCAGGGCAACAAGCTGGCCATACATTATCCGCGTTTTGACATTTACTACTCGCAGGGACCGACGCGCTTTTCACTCAGCTATGTGAAGCAGGTGGAGGGCATTATCTGCTCGGGGGGTGTTTGCCGCGTGGAGCCGGCTTTTAGCGGCGTCAAGTTGAGCGTGAGCTCTTCGTTTTAAGAAGTATTTTCAGCCATACAAGCCATACGAACATGAAAAAGATCACACAAACAGGCGTTCTCTTTGTCTTTTTGGGCCTTTTGCTTTCCTCTTTTCCCTCTTGCGAGGAAATTCCACCGGTGATTCCATCGGGGCAGAACAATCCGGACACTGCGATAGATGTCAGCCAGCAGAAGCGGCAGGTGTTGATTGAGGAATTTACCGGCGTTCGCTGCGTGAATTGCCCGGCGGGCAGTGCGGAGATACAGGACCTGCTGCTGGTTTATGGCGAGCAGTTGGTGGCTATATCCATTCATGCCGGGGAGTATTCTCCTCCCTTGCCCGAGAGCATGTACGATTTTCGCACGGAGGAGGGCGATCAGCTCATCAACTTCCTCGGGGCGCCTTTTGGCTACCCCTCTGCCGTTGTGAACAGGAAGCTGTTTGACGGCGAGTTTTCCGTGCAGTTGAGCAAGGCCAAGTGGGCGGGCTACATCGCACAGGAGGCTGCGGAAGACCCCCGCGTTAAGATTGGCATAGAGACTACTTACAGCGATTCCAATCGCTCTTTGGAGGTGAAGGTTACGCTGTATCCGCAGGAAGACCTCAGCGCTGAGGATTTGCGCCTGAGCGTGGCCATTACCGAAGACGGCATCATTGACTATCAGGTTACGCCCGATGGGGAGGTGCCGGATTATGAGCATCGCCACGTTTTGCGGGACATGCTCACGGCTTATGACGGCGACCCGATTACGGAAGCCCTGTTGCCCGGCAGCAGTCCGGTATTTACTTACTCGTTTCAGGTGCCTGCAGACTGGAATGAGGAGCATTGCCATGTCATTGCCTTTGTCTCCAAAGCGGGGGCAGATAAAGATGTCTTGCAAGTACATCAGGTAGAGATGAAATAGCTTATCTTTGCCCATCAAAAGACAGATAAACACATGGCAGAAATCATTCGCATGCCCCGCCTGAGCGACACTATGGAGGAGGGCACCATCATCAGCTGGCTGAAGAAGGAAGGAGATCGGGTAGAAACGGGCGACCTCTTAGCAGAGGTAGAGACCGATAAGGCTACCATGGAGATGGACAGTCCGGCCGACGGAGTGCTTTTGCACATTGCCGTCAAAGAGGGTACGGTACCCGTTGACAGTATCATCGCCATCATCGGTGAAGAGGGAGAGGACTGGAAAGCCGTTTTGGCGAAAGCCGAAAAAGAAAACGCCACTGCTGCTCCTGCTCCTGCAGCGTCTCAGGAGGCACATAGCGAAGAACCGCAGCCTGCTGCCGGGGGGGCTGCTCAACCTGCAACGGCAACCCTTGTTGAGCAAACTCCGGCCGGTGATAACGGTCGCATCAAGGCTTCCCCTCTGGCTCGCAGCATGGCCAAAGAATTGGGCATAGACCTGCACCTCATCCAGGGCAGCGGCCCGGGCGGGCGCGTGATTAAGCGGGATGTAGAGAACTTCAGGCAGCGTCCGGCGGCAACAACTGCGGGCGTGGCTGCTCCGGCGGAGACTTATACGGATTTACCGCTTTCGCAAATGCGAAAAACCATTGCGCGGCGCTTGAGTGAGAGCAAGTTTACCGCTCCGCATTTCTACCTCACCATGGAGATCATGATGGATAAGGTGAGGGCCCTGCGCAAGGAAATCAACGCCATCAGCGAGGAGAAAATCTCTTTCAACGACTTTGTCATTAAGGCCGTGGCGCTGGCTTTGCGTCAGCATCCGGAAGTGAATGCTTCCTGGTTGGACGATCGCATTCGCAGGTATCACTATGTACATATAGGTGTGGCCGTAGCCGTAGAGGAGGGGCTGATGGTACCCGTATTGCGTCATGCCGACCATTTGGGGCTTTCGCAGATTCACACTTCCGTGAAAGATTTGGCCGTGCGCGCCCGCGAGCGCAAGCTGGCTTTGGAGGAGATGCAGGGCAATACCTTTACCATCTCCAATCTGGGCATGTTTGGGATTGAAGAGTTTACAGCCATCATCAACCCGCCGGATGCCTGCATCCTCGCCGTGGGCGGCATTATGGAGAAGCCCGTCGTGCGAGACGGTCAGATTGTGCCGGGATATCCTATGAAGGTTACGCTTTCCTGCGACCACCGCGTAGTGGACGGGGCTACAGGTGCTGCCTTCCTGCAAACACTCAAGCAGTTGCTGGAAGAACCATTGCGCCTGTTGGTTGTTTGAAAAGAAAACGCTTCGTCATGGCAAAAGAAAACAAAAAGACGCTCGTTCTGGGCGCCTCTCCCAATCCCGAGAGATATTCCTTTAAGGCAACCACTCAACTTCATGCTCACGGCTATGAAGTCATCCCCGTAGGCATTCGCGAGGGCGAAATTGCCGGCATTCCCATCCGCACGGACCGCCCCGTGCCCGAAGATGTACACACGGTCTCCATGTACATCGGCCCCAAGCGACAACCGGAGTATTACGACTACATCCTCCACCAAATCAAACCCAAACGCATTCTCTTCAATCCGGGCACGGAAAATCCCGAGTTGGAAGCCTTGGCCCAAGCCGAGGGCATAGAGACGGAGCGGGCTTGTAATTTGGTGCTGCTTTCTTTGGGGGCGTTTTGATGTGGGGGTTTAGTGTTTAGCGTTTAGTGTTTAGTTGGGCGGGCTTTAGCCCGCCAATCAGTACCGCGGGCTTCAGCCCGCGCCGTGAGCCCGCCGCATTTGCATTTTAAGCAATTTAGTCTTAGTTTTGTGCTAAACAGAGATTTAGTACATATACATAGATGAAATGCGCTTTTTTTTGATATTTTCGCTTTGCTTTTTCCCCCTCCTGCATATACAGGCCCAGACCTCTTTTTCTAAGTATCTGGATGCACCTGCGGCTTATATCGTTTACAACATGGCCACTCATGGCTCTGATGAGGTTTCGCTTTTGCTGTATGATTTTAACGTGCATTCTGCGAATGTCTATTATGCAAAATTTAAGCCGCCTTATGACGGGGGTGTAGAGGCTTACAGAATACACTCCGGTACGACTCTGTTTTCTTTTCCTTTCAATTTTGTGGCGGGCGATGATTATTTTATTTCTCAGCATTGGTTTGGAAGTGGGGGCGGAGGTCTGGTTGGGGCCTGTATTTTTTATATGGACACCTCTTTGCAGAACCACTGGTTGTACTACAAACCCTGGTTTGGGGATGGTTATTTTGGACAACTGGCTTCCGGAGATATCGCGTTTTTTTATTCTGTGGCATCTACTTCATCATCTTCTCCTTATGATGCAGCCAATGTAGTGGAGGG
>JALVES010000107.1 GCA_027030635.1 Saprospiraceae bacterium
GTTCCTGCGCCCAGCTCGCAGTGTATATAGTGTGGTTTTAATGTTTCATGTAGAGCTGCACAGATGCGTCCCGTGCGCTCGGCATCTCGGATCATTTCCAGGTGATAGGGCAGGCCAAATTGTCCCACTGCATTTTCATAGGCGGGTGTGTGGTGTTGCAGACGTCCCTTGTTCATGTTTTGTTGAGTTTAACCCCATTGTTGGGCGGGCTTCAGCCCGCCAATAAGTACCGCGTGCTTCAGCGCGCGCCAAGTTAGGCGGACTTTAGTCCGCCAATAAGTACCGCGTGCTTCAGCGCGCGCCAAGTTGGGCGGACTTTAGTCCGCCAATAAGTACCGCGTGCTTCAGCGCGCGCCAAGTTGGGTGGACTTCAGCCCGCCAATAAGTACCGCGTGCTTCAGCGCGCGTACCTGCTAAGAAGCAAGCGCATATATTCTTCAGCAGCGATGCGTCCTTTTTCCTTGAGGTATTCGGTGGAGTCTTCATCGCCCAGTTCGAAGGTAAGTCCTTCGGCGCCGAATTGGAGGAGGAACCAGCCGGCCGAGATGGGTTTGTCCAAGGGCGAGTTGTCCTCCTGCCCGATGTCTTGGGGGAAGCGTTCGTGTATGGCTTCGATCCAGGCGTGGTTGAAGCCGGGCAGGGCAGAGGGCGGGGCGCTTTCGTCGCGGTTGTAGTAAATGTCTTCCTGGGTGGAGTGAAAATCCACACCGGAGAGTACGGGAGCTTTCCACTTGCGCGCTTGCCGGGCGCAGTAGTCGGCGACCTGTCTGGTTTCCGGCTGGCGGTAAACAGCCCAGTCCCGATTGAGGTCTATGCCTCCTGCATTGTGGCGCCAGTGGCCGAGGTCCACGCCATCGGGATTGATGAGCGGGAATACGATGATGTGGAATTTTTGCCGAAAGGCATGGGCCATGGGGTCGTCTTCGAGTATTCTTTCGATGAAATACTTCATGCATCTGAATCCGGAGACTTCGGGCGGGTGTTGGCGGGAGAAAATGAGGAGTATGGGCTTGTGTTTGAGCTCGCTGCCCTCGCTGATGTGCATGACGTAGAGCGGTCTTTTTAAGCGGCTTTCGCCAAATGTTTCCCATCGGACGGCCGGGTGGATGTTCATGCGGCTGCACCACTCGGCGACTTTTGTGCTGTTTTCTACGGCTTGTCCTGCGACCCACAGCCAGGAGGTGTCTAAGTCGAGCTGCAAATTTGCGAAAGTGCTGTCTTCGCCCCAGCTGAAGCGGGCAGAGTCTAAGGCTTGCCAGAAGTCGCCATTGTAGCTGATTTTAGGCCAATAGCGGTGACGGGTTTCGCCATAATCCAATTGGAGCAAGATGCTGGTATCTCTTGAGGCGCGGAGTCTGAAGGCATACCAGGGGCTTTGGTTGATGGGTTCGTTTTCCGGAAGGATGAGTGCATGCAGCGTGCGGCTGCTGTCATCGAAGAAAAAATCGTTGAGCCGTGCTCCGTCGAATTGGTTGTCGGCTTCGATGCCGGAGGGCAGTTTCCGGGTCTTTTTTTCCTGCAGGCTGATGGGGCGGTCACGGGTGTCTATTGGCGTGGGGAAGGTGAGCCTGGCGGCCCGTTTGTGGGTGCCGCAAGCTGCGAGGCCGAGCATGATGAAGAGGAGAAGAAGGTGCCGTTTCATTTTTTTTGGCTGCAAAATAGCTCTTTTTTTACTTTGGCCAAAATTGGGTACTTTTGCTTAAAATAAAACGATGACTTTATCTAAGAGAATTTTCATCACCGGCGCCACTGGTTTTTTGGGTTCGTACCTGTT
Organism: Saprospiraceae bacterium; assembly: GCA_027030635.1. Lineage (GTDB taxonomy): Bacteria > Bacteroidota > Bacteroidia > Chitinophagales > Saprospiraceae > WGBN01. The sequence continues at coordinate 1,775 of JALVES010000107.1, forward strand.
GCGCGAGTTGTTGTCGGCGGGTTATGAGAACATTCACGCTTTGCGCCGCGTGAGCAGCTCTATGGATTTGGTTGCTGACATCGCTGATCGAATCCGTTGGCATGAGGGAGACGTGTTGGATGTGGATCATTTGGCGAAAGCCATAGAGGGCTCTGAGGCCATATTTCACGCGGCGGCTTTGGTGTCTTTTTTGCCGCGGGATAAAAAGCGTTTGTATGAGATTAATGTTAAGGGCACGGCGAATGTGGTGAATGCGGCTTTGGCCTGTGGTGTGAAAGATTTTATGTACGTCAGCTCGGTGGCGGCTTTGGGTCGCAGCAGGGAGGGGGAGTTTATCAACGAGGATACGCCCTGGGAGGATGCGCCTAATAACACGAATTATGCACACAGCAAGTATTTGGCGGAGTTGGAGGTTTGGCGCGGGCAGGAAGAGGGCTTGCAGGTGGGGATTGTGAATCCCTCCATCATCCTCGGCATGGGGCGGCCGGGCGAGGGTACGATGGGCTTTTTTTCGCGCGTGGCTAAGGGCATGACTTTTTATCCCACGGGTACGACGGGCTTTGTGGACGTGCGGGATGTGGCTCGTTTTATGCGGCTTTTGTACGAGAGCGGACGGCGTGGTGAGCGTTTTGTTTTGAGTGGGGAGAATATGCCTTACGGCAAATTTTTTGAGCTCATCGCTCGCGAACTGGGCGTCAGGCCTCCTCACAGGAAGGTTACGCCCTTCCTCAAGGAACTTGCCTGGCGCCTCGAGGGTTTGCGGGCCAGGCTGACTTTTCGGGACCCCTTTCTCACCCGCGAGACGGCGAATACGGCCATGAGCACCTGGCTGTACGATCATACGCGTTCGCTGAGCCTGCCGGGATTTTCATACACTCCGATAGAAAAAACCATTGCAGATGTGGCAGCACGCTTCCGCAAGGAGGTACTGGTTTGAGTTCTATTCCACCAGCATTTTTTTCTGATCTGTGAGCTTGCCGTTGGCGTACAGCAGGTAATAGTAAACGCCTGCGGGCAGGCTGTCTGTTTTAATTTTTTTGCTGTGCTCGCCTTTTCGATAGCGCTTGTTTGAGATTGGGTTGAGGACTGTTTTTCCTTGTGCATCGGTGATGGCGAGCCCGATTTTGGCCGTTTTTTCCAGTTCGAAAGAGATGAAGGTATATTTGTCGGCCGGATTGGGGAAGTTGCCCAGCAAGCGGGCCGGTTTTTGTCCGGCAGGCCAGGTTTCTGTGGCGCGCGTGGGGAAGTTGGGGATGGCTTCCGTGTCAATCAGGGCCGTCCATACGCTGAGGGAGGTTTGGTCGAGCCGCGTCCAGATGGGGCGGATGATGTTGTTGTGGGCTGCGATGTAGTTGTAGTCGCCGAAGAAGGTGCCTGCCGTAGGCGTAAAGGGGCTTTCGCTGATGCGGAAGTTGGTAAAGGTTTCTCCGCCGTCGGCTGAGAAAGCCATGTAAACGTCGGTTTGGGTGTCGTCGTATTGGCGGCGGTCGTAGAAGACGCAGTAGAGGTAGCCGGTGGTTTGGTCAATGGCCATCCAGGGGAAGAATTGCTGTTTGCCTGCGGAGTCGTCATTGATGCGCAGGGGTTCGCTCCAGGTGTTGCCCTGGTCGGTGGATTTGACGAGCCAGATGTCGGTATCGGTCAGGCCATTGCGTTGGTCGGCCCAGCAGATGTAGATGGTGCCGTGATGGGGGCCTCCGCTGAGGTCGCAGAGGGTGATGGGCATGCCGTTGGCGCGGTAGATGCCTTCGATGTCCATAGCCCAGCCGCCGACGATATCGCTGACGTGGATGTCGTGCTCCAACCAGGTTTCGCCCCCGTCGGTGGAGCGGTCGAAGACGATGCCTGCGGGGCCGGCCCAGGCGACGTAGATTTCTCCATTGGGCCCTACGGCGGGTACGGCGCCTTCGACGGTATTGTCGTCATCTAAGCAGTCGCCGGCCACTTCGCTGAGGCGCACGGGCGTACTCCAGCTTACCCCCTGGTCTTCGGATTTTGAGAAGAGGATGATGGAGGAGTCCTGGGGATTGGAACTGTTGTAGGCATCGAATTGCGTCCAGCACAGGTAGATGTGGTTGTTGAAGGGGTTTACCGCAACACCCTCTTTGTCTTGAACCTTGTTGCCGTTGAGTCCGGCATAGCTGTCTATGGGCCAGGAGAGGCCGTGATCGTCGGAGCGCTGGCAGACCATGCGGTCTATCCAGTTGCCGTTGGGCGGGTTGGCGAGGTGAAAGTAGTAAAAGGAACCGGTGGTGTCGGCGATGAGGATGGGGTCGCCCCAGACGCCATAGGCGGAGTTTTGGTAGTAGTGTGTCCAGGTAGCCCCTGTATCTGAAGAGAGGTAGTAGTTATTGATGTTGCTGGCTGCGATGAGGTATTGCGGCTGGGTGGGGTCTATGGCGATGCTGGGTTCGTTAGGGCTGCTTTGTGTGCCTACCAAGACGTTGGGATGCTGAGCATGGGCCTTCTGTGAGGAGGCAGGCGAAAGGCTGAACAGGCAGAGGAGGAGGTAGGGGAGGGTGG
>JALVES010000108.1 GCA_027030635.1 Saprospiraceae bacterium
GATTGGCAATTTCTTCTAAGCGATTGCTTTGGTCGAGTGCATCTAACAGCGCTCTTTGCTCTGTGTCTAAACTGTCGCACAGCTCGAGTTGAGTGTCTAATGTTTTTTGCCATTGTTGCACGGCGGGCCAATTGCCGGTTTGGGCGATTAGCTTGCGCAGCTTTTGGCGACGGGGGAGCGGCAGTATTTTGTAGAGCGTATCGGGATAGGCGCGTGCTTGCAGGGCAAAGTAAAAGGCCGGTTTGTCGAATTTGTGTTGTCTTGCGCAGCGCAGATAGTCTTCGGGGGTGAGTGTGCCCGAGTTGTCGCCAAGACAGCTTTGCTCTATGGGATCGCCCGGACCGGCTTCGCTCAGGGCAAAGGCGAGCAGGCTGACCAGCCAGGCCATGGGAATGAAGAGCAACAGCCGTTTTGCGAGATAGAACAGCATAGGGCAGAAAATTTTCCGGAAGGCCCTAAGGGGCGGAGGGCTGTTTACTGGAGTTCGTCTTCGAGCCGATAGAGCATGGGGTAGTAGCTTGGCGGCACGTAAGAGGTAAAGGCATCGAAGCGCCGGTGTATGGCAATGCGCGAGCGGGCTGTCATGATGTTGATGACGGGCTGGTATTCGTAAATCATGTGTTGGAATATTTTGTACAGCTTGTCGCGTTTTTTCTTATCGAGGGTGCGGTTGATTTCTTCGATGATCTGGTCGCTTTCTTCGCTGCCGAAGAAGGTGCGGTTCATGCCGCCGGCCTGGCTGCTTTGGGTGTGCCAGATTTGGGTGAGGTCGTCGAGTACGGGTTGATAGCTGAGGGCGCCGTTGGCCAGTTCGTACTCGCGGGCATTCATGGCTTGGCGCCAGGCTTTGAAGTCGAGGATTTGGATGTTGATTTTGACGCCGGCTTTTTGGGCGTTTTCCTGGAAGAGCAGAGCGATTTGCTTACTGGGCTCATTGGGCGTAACGAGAAAGTTCAGTTCCATTTCGACCTTTTGGCCGTTGATTTTTTTATCCACGGTGCCGTTGCCGTCGGTGTCCATCCAGCCGGCTTCGCTGAGCAGCACTTTGGCTTGCTCGATGTCGAAGGGGATGGGCTTGAGGTCTTTGGCGTAGTAGTCTTTGCCCGGGAATATGGGGGAGCTGACGGGCTCGCCCAGGCCGTAGAAGACATCCTGGATGATTTGTTGGGTGTTGAGGAGGTGGGCCAGGGCACGGCGCACTTTGGGGTCATCCAATTTGGGGTTTCGGGTGTTTATATAGATGAAGTAGTGCCTGAGCGTGAGTGGCGCTTCGAAGGAATAGATTTGGTTGAGTTTGGGGTCGTCGCGCATTTCGACGAAATCGCGGGGGTTGAGCAGATCGGCGATGTCAATTTCTTCGCCCTTGATGAGGGTGGCGGCTGCAGAGGGGTCTTTGACCGGCTTGATGGTGATGCGGGGCGGGTAGGCGCAGAGCAGCTCGTTTTCCGGGCAGTACTCATCGCCCCACCAGGGGTCTTTTTTGACGAAGACGAGGCGCTGGCCTTCGCTCCATTCTTCGAGGCGGTAGGGGCCGGAGCCACCGACCTGCTCCGGAGCGCGGTTGTTGGCATCCGAGGTAAAGGATTTGGCGAAAGCCTGTAAGCGTTCATCCTCTTCAAACTGCTTGCGCAGTTCGGGATTCATCAGTTCCTCGAGGCTGTAGTTGCGCATGATGCCTTCGGGGTCGAATTTGTATTCCGGCATGACCGGCAGGATGTTGGTGATGACTTCTTCGGCCAGGATGTAGGGGCGTTTGGTATAGACCGAGAAGTGGCGCGGATTTTCGGGGTCTGTTTCTACGCGATCGAGGAAATCGAGGTAGGGCCTGAAAATGGAAGCAGGGATGTGGGGATTCATGATCAATTTGAGGGTAAAGAGGTAGTCCTCGCCGGTAACGGGCTTGCCATTGTCCCAGACCGCTTTGGGGTGCATGTCGAAATCGTAGCGAACGCCGCCGTTTTCGAGCATTTCTATGGTCGGTTTTTTTTCTAAAAGCTGGGGCCTGAGCTCGCCGCTGTGGGGGTCCATGTCTTCGAGAAACTGGTAGAGGTAGCGTTGGGCGGTGGTGGAGTAGGCGTCAAAAGCCATGAGCGAATTGAGCCCCGAGGGCTCTTGAGGCATGCGAATGAGGATGTCTTGCCCGCTGCGCTTCCATTTTGCCGCGGAGCGCTCGTTTTGGCAGGCGGAAAAGAGGAGTACAGAGAGTAAAAGGGCGAGAGAAAGCAGCTTGTTCATGTGCATATTTTAATGTGGTTGAGAGACAAAGATAACCATATTTTTCGGCTTAAAATTCGTGTAAAATCACTATCTTTGCGCAATGAAAGAAAAGGAAATCAAAAAGACTCAAAATGCCCAATACGATGCCGGCAACATCACGGCACTGGAGGGCTTGGAGGCGGTGCGCATGCGCCCCGCCATGTATATAGGTTCTACGGATGTCAAAGGCCTGCATCACCTCGTTTGGGAGGTGGTGGACAACTCCATAGACGAGCATCTCGCCGGCCATTGCAGCAGGGTGGATGTAGTCATCTTGCCCGACAACTCCATTCGCGTGAGCGACAATGGGCGGGGTATTCCCGTGGGGCGCCACGAGAAGTTAGGCAAGTCGGCCCTCGAAGTCGTCATGACGGTGCTGCACGCCGGCGGTAAATTTGACAAGGATACCTATAAGGTCTCCGGAGGCTTGCACGGGGTGGGTGTTTCTTGCGTGAATGCCCTTTCCGTGCATTTGCTGGCAGAAGTACACCGCGACGGCAAGGTCTATCAACAGGAATACGAGCGCGGCAAGCCGCTGGGCGAGGTAAAAGTAGTGGGCGAAGCCGAGGATACGGGCACCATCATCACCTTTAAGCCCGACGGGCAGATCTTCGAAACGCTGGAGTACAAATACGAGGTGCTGGCCAACCGCCTGCGCGAATTGTCCTACCTGAACAAGGGCCTCACCCTTACGCTCACCGATGAGCGCGAAAAAGACGAAGACGGCAACTTCCGCAGTGAAACCTTTTACTCGGAAGGCGGCCTGGCAGAGTTCGTACAGTATCTGGACGAAGCGCGCACCCGCCTCCTCGAGCAGCCCATCCATATCACCGGGCAGGAGGAGAATGTGCAGGTTGAGGTGGCCATGCAGTACAACACCTCTTATACGGAAAATGTCTTCTCCTACGTCAACAACATCCACACCCACGAGGGCGGTACGCATGTGCAGGGCTTCCGTCGTGCCATCAATCGCCTGTTTAAGCAGTACGGGGAGGAAAACGGCTACTTCAAAAAACTGAAATTTACCATTGCCGGCGAAGACTTCCGCGAGGGACTCACGGCCGTGGTCTCCGTCAAGGTGCCGGAGCCGCAGTTCAAAGGGCAGACCAAAGGCGAGTTGGGCAACTCGGAAGTCAACGGCATCGTCTCCCGCATCGTGGGCAAACGCCTCAGCTATTGGCTGGAAGAACACCCCAATGAGGCCAAACGCATCATAGACAAAGTCATCCTCGCTGCTACGGCCCGCCATGCCGCCCGCAAGGCCCGCGAGTTGGTGCAGCGCAAAAATGTGCTCACCGGCAGCGGCCTGCCCGGCAAACTGGCTGACTGCTCTTCCAAAGACCCCAACATCAGCGAGCTCTTCCTCGTGGAGGGCGACTCGGCAGGCGGCACGGCCAAGCAGGGCCGCGACCGCAACTTCCAGGCCATCATGCCGCTGCGAGGCAAAATCCTCAATGTGGAAAAAGCGCTGGAACACAGAATTTACGAAAACGAGGAAATCAAAAACATCTTCACCGCTCTGGGCGTAACCGTTACCGAAGACGAAAACGGCCAGCGCGTGCTCAATATCGAAAAGCTGCGCTACCACAAGATCATCATCATGTGTGATGCCGATGTGGATGGCAGCCACATCGTTACACTCATCCTCACCTTCTTCTTCCGCTATATGCACAAGCTGATCGAGGAGGGCTATGTCTATATCGCACAGCCGCCCCTCTACCAGGTGCGCAAAGGCAAGCAGTTCCGCTATTGCTGGAATGATGAAGAGCGCAACGAAGCCATCCGCCTCTATGCCGATGGCGGCAATCCCGATTCCGTCAAAGTGCAGCGCTACAAGGGCTTGGGCGAAATGAATGCCGAACAACTCTGGGAAACCACCATGGACCCCGCCAGCCGCTTCCTCAAGCAGGTAACCATAGAAGACGCCATGGAGGCCGACCGCGTCTTCTCCATGCTCATGGGCGATGAAGTGCCCCCGCGTCGCGCATTCATCGAAGCCAATGCTAAGTATGCGAATGTGGATGTGTAG
>JALVES010000109.1 GCA_027030635.1 Saprospiraceae bacterium
CCTTCCAAACCCGCAAACAAAGCAACGCACTCGACCACCCTCTGATACGCATTTGGCGAAAGCTGTTAGACTGGCTGCAAGCAGAAACAAACCATCCGCATCAGGGCGAACACCTGCTGTACAGCATCCTGCAAGCGCCTTTTTGGGGGCTTTCGCCAAATGCGCTCACCCGCACAGCCCTGGCCCGCATAGAGCAGGCAACAGAAGAACCACAAGCATGGCGAGCGCTGATCAGCTCAGAAAAAAATTTGGCGAAAGCCGGATTGAACGAAGAAGAAATAGCCGCCTTTCGGCAAATCCATCAATGCCTCGAAGACTGCCTCACCGCCTTGCATGAGCTCCCCCTGCCGCTGCTGATAGAAAAAACGCTGCACGAAACGGGCATGCTCAACTACGCCCTGCGACATCCCCGCCGCGATGAAATGCTCGCCGCCCTCTATGCCTTCACCGATTACGTTCAACGCCAGGCCATTCGCAACCCGCGCCTCGACCTCCAGGGCTTCCTCGGACAACTGCAGCAACTCGACCGCCACAAACTCGCCATACCCCTCACGGATGAAACCGGAAGAGAAGGCGTTCACCTGCTCACAGCTCATGCCTCCAAGGGGCTGGAATTCGACAAAGTCTTCCTGCTCGGTTGCACCAAACAGGTGTGGAATCAAAAGGGCAGTGGCCGCTATTCGTTCAAGCTGCCCGATACGCTGACCCTCTCCTCCGAAGAAGAAGACCTCGAAGAAGCCCGCCGCCGACTCTTCTACGTGGCCATGACCCGCGCCCGCAATGAGCTTTACATCAGCTATGCCGAAACCAATGCCGAAGGCAAAACCCAAATGCACACCCCCTTCATAGACGAACTCGCCGACAGCGTAGAACACAGCAAACCGCAAGTCTCCCCCGAGCTGCTGCGCGAAACTCAACACACCTTCCTCCAAAGACAACAAGCACCTGCCCCCACAGAACAGGAAGCCCTGCTCCACGAGAAACTGCTCAAAAATTTCCGCATGAGCATCTCGGCCCTCAACACCTACCTCAACTGCCCCCTCGCCTTTTATTATCGCTTCCTGCTCAAACTGCCCGACTTCACCTCCGAAAGCGGGCGCTACGGACAAGCCATGCACTACGCCCTGCAGCGCTTCTTCGAAGAACGCCTGCAACACAAAAACAAAAAACCAGGCCCCGACCGCCTCCTCCAATTCTTCGAGCTTCACATGCTCAAACAACGCCCCTTCATGCAGCCCGCCCGCTGGCAACACCTGCTCGAAAAAGGACGCCAAAACCTGCTGCTATACCACCAACGATTCGCCCCCACCTGGCCCGACCAAAGCCAACTCGAACTCAGCATCCGCTCCGTAGAAGTAGAAGGCATCCCCCTCCAGGGCGTCATTGACCGCGTGGACCTCTTAGACCGAAACCACACCCTCCTCATAGATTACAAAACCGGAAAAAACCAAAAAAAATACACCGCCCGCCCCACCCCCAAAAACCCCCTCGGCGGAAAATACTGGCGCCAACTCGCCTTCTACAAACTCCTCTATGACCACCGCTTCGCCACACGCCTCCGAAAAATCACCGGAGCCCAAATCACTTACTTAGAACCCGACCACCTCGGCCGCTTCACCGAAGTGCCCGTCTCCCTCTCCGACAAAGACCTCCAACTCTTCCTCCCCCTCCTACGCGAAACCTACGAACACATCCTCCACGGCCACTTCTCCGAAGGCTGTAACAAACCCGACTGCCCCTATTGCGCCACCGCCAAAGACCAAAGAGCCCTCATACCCCGCCATGCCGAAACGGAAGATTTGGATGATTGAGTTGTCGGTTGTCTGTTGTCTGTTGTCTGTTGTCTGTTGGTAAAACTAAAGGATCGGGGAGCTGACGTAAGGAAGATCCCCGAGCCGGCCTGATTTGAACATGACACCATGCAAAACAAAAAAATCCGCATAATCCTATAATCCTGTAAATCCTGATACTGACGATGAGCGTAACGAACGTGACGAACGTAACAATCATAGCCCAATCACGCCCGAATACGGCCCCTTAGCGCCTTAGCGTCTTCATCTTAGCGTCTTAGCGAGAAATAAAAGCGTGACGATCGTAACGCGTGACAAACGCAACAATCATAGCCCAACCATGCTTAGAGCCGGCCTTCTTAGCGTCTTTGCGGCTTCGCGAGAAATAAAATCGTAACGAACGTGATGAACGTAACAAACGTGATCGGGTCGCAGGCTCAAAAGCATAGTTGTAAACTCACCACGGAGTTCACGGCGCTCACGGAGTATGCACGGAGATGTCATTCTCAATTATCCATTTTCAATTTTCAATTATTCATTCTCCATCCCCCATTCCCCCAAGTTTGGCAGTTCATTCCAGGGGCGTACTTCTATGCCTTCGCTGCGGGACTGTCGTTGTTGGCCTCCATAGATGAGATAGGAGGTGCCAACTTCTTTCCCTGCCAGTTTTTTAAAGAAGCGGAGGTTGTCAAAAAAGGCAGGCCGCAAGGTACGCGCTGCTTTGATTTCTACGGGATACAGCTTCCCTCCGTATTCGATGAGGAGGTCTATTTCATGTCCGGCATTGTCCCGCCAGAAGTAAAAATTTGGCGAAAGCCCTCTATTGAGAAAATGCTTCATGAGCTCTGTGATGACAAAATTTTCGAACAAACTCCCCAGCAGGTGATGAGTCAGAAGCTGCTTTTCTTCCCGGATACTCAATAGATTGCAGGCCAGTCCCGTATCGTAAAAATAGATTTTGGAGCTCTTGACGAGACGCTTGTTGTAGTTTTTGTAATAGGGCTGCAGACTTGTAATGACGAAACTCGTTTTAAGGATTGAGAGCCATCGCTTTACCGTGGCGTGCGACAAACCCGCCGTAACACTCAATTCACTTTTGTTGAGCAGCTGACCTGTTCTTCCTGCTATGAGTTTTAGAAAGAGGGTAAAATCGTCTAAATCCATCACACGGGTTAGCGTGCGCACATCTCTTTGCAGGTAGGTGGCGATGTACGAACTGTAAAACAAATCAACGGGTATTTCCTGCGCATACAGACGCGGATAAAACCCGCGGAAAATGAAAAAGGGAAAGTCGCGCTCTGCAAATTCAGTCTGTCTCAACTCTTCCAGTGAAAGCGGAAGCAAATTGAAAAGCGCTATGCGTCCGGCCAGGCTTTGGGTGATTTTCTCCATGAGTAAAAAGTGCTGGGAGCCGGTCAGTACAAATTGTCCGACCGACCGCCTTTCATCACTCCACAACTGAACGTAAGAGAACAGTTCCGGCACGTGCTGTGCTTCATCAATGATGATGCCCTGCTTCTCTGCCAAACCCTGTTGGAGCAATCCCCGCGGGTCTTCCCTGGCAAATAAACGCAGAGCAGGGTCTTCCAGATTGAAGTAAGCATAATCCGAAAAAACACTCCTGACCAAAGTCGTCTTCCCCGACTGACGCGGCCCCGTTACCCCCAGAACAGGCATGCTGCAAGCCGCTTTGCGGACCTTTTCCGCCAAAATACGTGGAATCATGTCGCTAATTTTTTACAAATTTACACATTGATGTATAAAATTGTAAGAAAAAGGGCGTTTTTTTGTTGGGGAAAGCGGTTGAATCGGGGGAATTGGGGAAATCGGGGGGAGGTTTATCGTGTATCGTGTATCGTTTAGTAGGGCGGGCTTTAGCCCGTCAATCAGTACCGCGTGCTTTAGCGCGCGTACGATACGGCATAACGAACGTGATGAACGTGATGAACGTAACGAACGTAACGAACGTAACGAGCGTGACAATCATAGCCCAACTATACTCGAATACGGGCTTCTTTGCGCCTTATATGGCCAAATTCGCAGAAGAAAACGGCTGTAGTCGGCAGGCAATACGTGCCGGATGTGAATCCAATATTCTTCGCGTTTTAGCGAGAAATAAAAGCGTGAGAAACGTGATGAACGTAACGAACGTGATGCGTGACGGGTTTAGCAGGGAAAACTCACCACGGAGTTCACGGCGCTCACGGAGTGTACACGGAGATGTCATTCTCAATTATTTCCGCGATGCGAAGCGAGCGCAAAATCACATTAGAACGCGAAGCGTTCCACATTAGACGCGTTAGCGTCCACATTAGAGCCGAAGGCCCCACATTTCCCACACCCGAAAAAATCTAAACCCTCAATTATCCATTTTCAATTTTCAATTATTCATTCTCCATCCCCCATTCCCCCAAGTTTGGCAGTTCATTCCAGGGGCGTACTTCTATGCCTTCGCTGCGGGACTGTCGTTGTTGGCCTCCATAGA
>JALVES010000110.1 GCA_027030635.1 Saprospiraceae bacterium
TGTTTAGTCCTCTTGCAAGAATCGTTCTCTACGAGATGTGCTACTACGCTTTTTTGTTTAGTGCCACAAAAGAAAACAAAATTTAGCTAACCACCAAGAAATAAAGAAAAAGAGGCGAGAAGGTGGCTGTTTTTTTTCATCAGGGCCCAAAATTCAGCTCAAATTTCCAAAATCAGGCCCCAAAACCGCCATTACTCTTTGGTTTGGCCCTCTTTTTCCTCTACCGGAAAGGCAAACATTCCGGGCGTGATGGCGGGGTCGTTGAGGATGATGGAATCGGCCGTTATTTGCATAAATACCTGCCCGTTTAGGCGCTGCTCTATGGAGTAAGCGAGGACAATATCGCCCACTTCTTCGTAATCGCTGAAATACACTTCGACAGGCATGCCTTCCATCTCGCCCTGCCGAATGAAGGTGCGCATCATAACAGGCAGAAAGTACGTTTTATCGAAAAAGTAAAAGTACTCCCTGCCGTCTTCTTTCGTGAGCTTCACTTGATAGGTTGCCATGCCTTCGACTTGCGCCTCTCCCAACAACTCTGCCTCATAACCTTTCTCCTTATAACGGATAAATGGATTTTCAAACTCCCGATTGACTTCCATTTCCAAATCCTGTCGGGATTTACGCTGTGGTGCCGGACTTCCCATGAAGGGGTTGACGGTCCAGCCCTCATCGCCATGGGTGCAATCTATATAGGTCTTGCCCATGACATCCACCACCATTTTGAAAGATTTGGGGCGCATGTAATAAACAGTCGCCGGCATATAGACGCCCTGCAGTTGCGTCATGCCCGCAAAAGTCATGGACTCGATTTTTTGCCAGTTTTCGGCCCCTCCGATGGCTTCCAAATAGTTGTTGATGAGTTCGTCAACCGTTATGTCTTCGCTTTGTGCCTGTAGAGAAGTGGCCAGGAAAGAGGCCAACAACAAAGAAAAAACTCTTGTCATAGTGTGTGTGTTTAGGTGTTGCAAAATAGCTATTTTTTAAAGTAAAAACGAAAGTATTTATCTCTTCGCCTTTCGGCAAATTCTGACTGCGGAAGAAGCAGAGATATTTGATTAGAAGAAAAGAAACCCTATGGTTGAAACTCCGTATCTTTGCAAAAAAAAATGATGATGGCGCTTGAAGAGCTTTTACTGGCCGCCCCGAGGCCGGAGGAAGAGGAGGTCATTACGGCTGATGCTGAGACCGATGAGGCGGAGCCGTCTTTTTTGGTGGTTTACAACGACGACTACAACACTTTCGACTGGGTGATTCAGTGTTTCATGGAGGTGTTGGGATACGACAGCGTGCAGTCGGAGCAGTTGGCTCACATCATTCATTTCAAGGGCAAGGCCACGGTGAAGACGGCGCCCCGCGAAGAATTGAAGCCTTTAAAGGACGCCCTGATAGAGCGGGGTTTGTCGGCCGTTATAGAATGAACCTCACATCATGCCTCTTTTCAGGCTTTCGCCAAATGATATAGCGTTTCCCAATCCCGAGTGGAGCCTGCCCGACGGGCTGCTGGCTGTGGGGGGCGACCTGAGGCCGGAGCGCCTGTTGGAGGCCTATCGCCAGGGGATATTTCCCTGGTACAATCCCAACGACCCCATCCTCTGGTGGTCGCCCGACCCGCGCATGGTCTTATTTCCCGAAAGGTTGAAGATCAGCCGCAGCATGAGGCCCTATTTCAACCAGGGAAAATTCACGCTCAGCATGGACACGGCCTTTGAGCAGGTGATGCGCGGCTGTGCGACAAGCCCCCGCGCCAAAGAGCAGGGCGGAGGCACCTGGATCAACGAAGAGATGATTGCCGCCTATACCCGCCTGCACGAAATGGGATACGCCCATTCGGTGGAAGTATGGGAAAAAGGCGAGATGGTCGGCGGGCTTTACGGAATTGCACTGGGCAGGGTGTTCTTTGGAGAATCCATGTTCAGTTTGAGGCCGAATGCCTCGAAGTTTGGCTTCATCCATCTCGTTTTGCAGTTGGAGCAGCAGGGCTTTCGGCTCATTGATTGTCAGCAGGAAACACGCCATTTGCGGAGTCTGGGGGCGGAGAACATTTCCCGAAACCGCTTTCTGCGTCTCGTCGAAGACGCCATCAAGCTGCCTCCTCTACCTGCGCCCTGGAGCGTGGAAAAAGTGCCCTTGCCGTGGAAAAGGCCGTGAATAAGTGCAGACTTATCCACCCTTATCCACCATTTGCCGAAAGGCAGAGAAAGAGAAGACCCCCAAAAGGGATTTTTGGTGGATAATTGCATTTTTATACACGCCCGCGGGTTGCTTTATGCACAGCACAAAAAGAGAGCATTTACCCCCGCTGCAGTTTTGTACACAAGCTCGGAAAATGTGGACAAACCCCGGGAAAGCCGCTGAAATACAGGTTCATCGGCACAAGTTGTAAGGAGGATAAATACGTGGAAAAAAGCCCAAAGCCGGTGGATAAAAAACCGAAGGGGCGTATGGTCAAAAACTTTTCCACGAATCCACACGGATAGTAATAATAGGGGGAGAAAAAAAAATTATTAAAATCCATTAAAAGGCTGCTTACTTTTGTGGAAAAGAAAAATTTGATGAAAAAGCAAAACGGGTATTCGCGGGCTGTCAAAATCTGGTTGTTTATTGGTGTTGTGCTGGTCTTTTTTCAGGTGGTGCTGGGCGGCATCACGCGTTTGACGGATTCGGGGCTGTCCATTACCGAGTGGGCTGTGATTCAGGGCGTTTTGCCGCCGATGAATGAGCAGGCCTGGCAGCAGGCCTTTGAGGCGTATAAGCAGGCAGCGGCGCGTCAGTACGAGACGGTACACAGCGGCATGGATTTGCAGGCTTTTAAGTACATCTATTTTTGGGAGTATGTTCATCGGTTGTGGGCCCGCAGTATGGGCATGGTGTTTTTGATACCCTTTTTGTGGTTTTGGTACAGGGGGATGATTTCGCGGGCATTGATGAGGCGCTTGGGCGTAGTCATTCTGCTGGCTTCGCTGGCGGCTGTGTTTGGCTGGATCATGGTGAAGAGCGGTTTGAACGACGACAAACGCACCTGGGTGAGCGCCTATAAACTGGTAGTACATCTGTTGATCGCCACTGCGCTGTACGCTTATCTGTTTTGGACCTGGCGGACTTACGGGGCTGCGCCTTCTTCGGGGAAGGTGCCGGCCTCTGTGTTGCGTCTGTATAAGTGGGGGTTGGCCGTCTTGTTTTTGCAAATTGCTTTGGGCGGCTTGATGGCAGGCATGAGAGCTGCTTTGGTCTTTCCTTTCTTTCCGGCCATCAGTCACGGGCAGAGTTTATTTGCCCTGCTGGCGCAGCAGACGCAGAACGGCGTGGACTTGCAGAATTTCATTGATTACGAGCCGGCTATATGGATTAAGGCTCTGGTGCAGTTGCTGCACAGGGGCGTTGCCTGGCTGCTGGTTGTCCTGCTGAGTGCAGCCCTGTGGAAAAGTCGCAGACTGTCCTCGTATCAGAAGCGGCATATCCACGCAAAAATGTTGATAAGTGTAATGATACTCCAGGTTTTGCTGGGGATATTCACAGTTATACACAGCATCGGACGCATTCCTGTGGATATTGCCGCAATGCACCAGGCAGGGGCCTTGTTGCTGCTGGGCGTCGTTTTGTACATTTTAAGCGAACTGCGCCGGACGGATGGTGCGGCGAACTTCGCGTAGTAACAGATTTTGGCTTAATTCTTGTTATGTGTTGGGGGTTTTGCGTAACTCGTTGATTTTCAGTTAGTTATGTGTTTGTCTCGGTATTTCTGTTGTTTTTTACATTGGCGTTCTTATTGTTTTTGTTGCAGGTTTTTGCTTTTCCTAAGCCTCTCATTTTCAGTCAGTTAGACTTTCTGTGTTAGAAAAATTTTGCAGGAAAGCGGGCCGGGAGCCGGTCTGAGGGAGCTGAAATTCAACAAAATGGCGGGAATGTGGAAAAAACGGTGGAAAACTCGACGAGGAAATGAGTGGGGTTTTCAGGCAGGTTTTATTAAGCTCCATTGATAAGGGTTAATAAAATTTTCATTTCCCCATAAGTTGTTGTATCTTTGGCCGACGAAACGATAAAAATCCAATCCATGAAATTTACGGTATCCTCATCACAGTTGTTGAAGCAATTGCAAATGGCCGGCGGTGCCATACAGTCGCGTCCGGTCATTCCCATTTTAGAGGGCTTTTTGTTTAAGGTAGCCGGCAATGAGTTGGTCATTACGGCTTCGGATCTGGAGACTTCCATCACTACGCGTCTGGAGGTACAGGCTGAGGGCGAGGGCAGTGTAGCCATTC
>JALVES010000111.1 GCA_027030635.1 Saprospiraceae bacterium
GAGCGATGGAGAAGTTTTCACGGTGGTGATTACCAGTGCTGAGGGCTGTGTGAGCGAGTGCAGCGTTACGGCTACGGTCTATGCTTTACCGGTTTGCTCGGCAGAGACGGGCGGCCCGATTTGCGAAGGTGCTCCCCTGTCGCTGAGTGAAAACGGCGGAGATGCTGTTGCCTGGCAGTGGAGCAGCACCGGCTCGGCGGTGATAGACGATCCGACGTCTCAGAATCCCACGGCCACGGGCGTAAGCGATGGAGAAGTTTTCACGGTGGTGGTTACCAGTGCGGAGGGCTGTGTGAGCAGTTGTACGACCATGGCCGAAGTATTCCCCACGCCGAGCTGCTCGGCAGAAACGGGAGGCCCCATCTGCGAAGGCGAGACCCTGGAGTTGTCAGAGACCGGCGGAGATGCTGTCGCCTGGTCGTGGAGCAGCGACGGCTCGGCCGTCATAGATGACCCCACGGCTCAAAATCCCGTGGCTACGGGCGTGAGCGATGGGGAAATTTTTACCGTACAGGTTACCGATAGCAATGGCTGTACCAGCACCTGCACTGTTGCGGCAGAAGTGCTGCCTCCGCCTGAAGTGGAAGCCGTCAACAACGGCCCCGTTTGCGTGGGCGATATGTTGATCCTCATGTCGGATGTGTCGAGCGGCACACCGCCTTACAGCTACACCTGGAGTTTTGACGGGCAGGTGATTTCCCACAGCTTCAAGGTGTATATAGGAGGCGTTGAGATGTCGCAGGCCGGCATATATACCCTCGAGGTCGTAGATGCAGCGGGTTGTTCTGCCCTGGCCGAGACAGAGGTCGAACTGTTGCCCAACCTCACCGACCCTGGCGAAATTGCCGGTGATGAGTATTTCTGTGGTTCGGGTTATGATGCGGGACCCATAGTGGAAGTCGCTCCGCCATCCGGCGCTCCCGGCCCCATTGAGTACATTTGGCTGTACAAGGAAGAGGGCGGCGACTGGCAGATGGTGCCCGATGCCTCCGGTCCGGAGTACGACCCGGGCATCATTTACGTAACGACGTACTTCCGCCGCTGTGCCCGCATTGAGGGCTGTTTGTTGGTGGTGGAGAGCAACATCGTAATCAAAGAAGTGGGCTCGGAAGCCGATGCGACGATTACAGGCCCCTCGAGCACCTGCGTGAATGTTCCGACCACTTATTCCGTACCGGCCCAGGCGGGCGCTACGTATTCCTGGAACTTTGGTCCGGGCGCCCAGCCGCAGTTTGCCAATACGCCCCAGGTTACGGTACAGTGGCCAAGCATGGGCGTGCGCACCATATTGGTAACGGTAACCACTCCCGGCTGTACGGCCACCAACCTCTTACAGGTCTTCGTCTCCAACAGCCCCGTCTATTGCAACATGGCCATAACCACCCCGGGCGGCGAGGCCGACATAGAAGCCAGCCTGCCCCGCGCCGAACTCCAATTAAGCGCCCGTCCCAACCCCTTCAGCGATCGCCTGCACATGCAGCTGAACAGGGAATTGCAACAGCCTGCCCGCCTCCGCCTCATAGACATGAGCGGCCGCGAGCGGCTCAGCCTGGAAGTGCCGGCCTACACCCGAGAGCTGGAGTTAAATACGAGCGCCCTGCCAGGCGGCGTCTATATGCTCGTGCTGAGCACGGAGGATGGGGGCGTACTTCGGGTGCGGGTGTTGAAGCCGTAGATTGGAGGATGGGCTATCGTTGTTGTGATTTTTTCTGATTGTAGAGACGCAATGCATTGCGTCTCTACAATGAGAAAAATCCAAAACGTGAAACAAGAGGTTATGAATAAGAACATGGACTACAAAAGCATTTACGAGCCCCCCGGTGGCATTTTGCTTTGGATGATCATCGTGGTGGAGCTGCTGACTTTTGGCATTGCGCTCATCGTTTTGGTTGCTTCAGCGGGGAAGGACCCGGGCGGGTTTCACGAATCGGCTCAGCATCTCAATCGCACTTTTGGGGCTGTCAATACCATTTTTCTTCTGACCAGCGGCTATTTTATGGCTATGGCTGTGAGGCGGTATAAGCAGGAAGCGTTTGGAGGCGCTGTCAGGGATATCAATTTTGCGCTGCTGGGTGGTCTGCTCTTCGTGTTGCTAAAGAGCTTTGAGTACCACGAAAAGATAGATGCCGGTTTGGTGCTGGGGTACAACAGCTTTTTCAACTTTTACTGGCTGTTGACCGGCTTCCACCTCATCCATGTTTTGGTGGGCATGATCATTTTGTTCTTCATCAGGAGGGGTATTGCCAAAGGCTCTTCGAGCCTGGAAGATGTGGAGGCCGGCGCTGCCTTCTGGCACATGTGTGATCTGATATGGTTGCTGTTGTTTCCTACATTGTATTTGGTGTTGTAAATAATGGTCATTAAGTTTTTGGCTACCGTCTCCATTAAGAAAACAGGTTATCAGGTTGAACCGGTTAAAATCCGCGAAAATCCGCCACACCCGCGTCATCCGCGTTCTATTAAGTTACATCAATAGCCAATAGAACCTGCCTGCAGCAGGCAGACATGGGCTTCGGTAAGCCTGACAGATGACGTGCAATAGTGACATGATAGAACGCGGATGACGCGGATTGCGCGGGTTTCCGCGGGTTTTAAGGAGGGGTCAATTGTCAGATGGTGTCATTTATTTTAGCCTAAGTTGACAAAAAATAAAGGAGTATTGGATATGCGCTGAATTCTGGGCATATTGCCATCTCAAAACTTAATGACCCATTGGTAAAAAAATAAGCATGAAACCTATCCAAACCCTCGCGCTGTTGATCCTGCTGACTTTGAGCACCTCCCTGTTGGCTGTTTTTTTCCCAAATACAGCTTACATTGCTCTGCCCGTCATGTTGCTCTCCTCCTTGAAATTTCTACTGGTGGCTTTTCAGTTTATGGAGTTGAGGCAGGCTCATGTTTTTTGGAAAATCCTTTTGGTGAGCTATCTGATTCTCTTTCTGCTCATTTTTTGGGTTTCATGTCAATGCGCAGGGAGATGATGTGGGAGTAGCGGTTTTGGCTGTCTCCCAAATCGGTGTAGGCATAATCCAAGAGGAAACTGCCCATTTGCAGACCTACGCCAATGGCGGGGCGCAGGCTGAGAAATTCCGTGCCGTCCGGCTTGAATTCTCTTTGGAAGCGGTTGAGGCCTCCGCGCAGGAAGAGGAAGGAGTGGTAGTTGAGTTCCAGTCCGAGGGCGGGGTCTAAGCTGAGGGGTTTGCCGGGGAGCAGGGTATTGCGTTTGCCGTCGGTGGTGATGAACCAGTCCATCTCAGCGCTGAGGGAGAGTTTTTCGGAGAATTCGAATTTGCGCGCCACGCCCACTTGCATGGAGGGGCGCGTCAGTTCTAAGGAGCTGAGGGCCGGCAATTCGTTGCCGGTGGCGAGCAGCACTTCTTTTTCGGCATCGGTGAAAGTTACTTTCCAGGCGTTGAAGGTGTTGGTGATGTCGCGGCCCGTGAAGCCAAACTGCCAGGCGCCGGCCTGGTATTGCAGTCCTATGTCGAGGCCAAAGCCCCAGGAGTGCGCAAAGGTGCCGATGACGCGCGGAATGACTTTGACGTTGCCGCCTACGCGCAGTTTGCGCTCACCGACTTGAATGTATTGGGCATAGCTGCCGATGATGGCATAATCGGCTGCCGAAAACTCCACGATGTTGTCGTAGTTGACCGTTCCGTCGGCTTCGTACAGGCTGAGGGTGTTGGGGATGCCGTCTATGCCGAAGCGAATCAGACTGAGGCCGATGCGTCGTTCGCTGTTGCTCATGGGCAGGCTGAGGCTGAGGTAGTCAAATTTGCCGATGCCGGCAAACCACTCGGCATGCATGGCGCTGATTTGCAGTTTTTCTTCGCCTATGAGCGAGCAAAGGCCGGCGGGGTTCCAGTAACCGGCGGTAACATCATCCACCTGCGCACTGACGGCCAGGCCCCGGGCATGGGCCGCAGCGCCTACCCCTATGCTCAGGAATTCGTTGCTGTACTTTTGGGATTTGCCGAAAGGCAGAGCAAAAAAGAAAAAAAACAGAGTCAGAAAATAAAGGCTTCTCATGGGCTGATGTGCTGGTTCTATGCTTAATGTAACGCAGGCCTGGCGCTTTACGGTGGCTTTCGCCAAATCTTAACTTTTGACGGGGGCGAAGATACGGAAACTTTGCCGGCCCGCTTTCACTCCAGCAGGTCTTTGATGAGTTCGTCCAATTGGCCGGTTTCTTTCAGGCTTTCCGTCATGCCGTAGAGCGGGGCGCTTCGGCTGCCGCTTTTGGGCACGG
>JALVES010000112.1 GCA_027030635.1 Saprospiraceae bacterium
CCTGAGACGGTATTGCCTGTGGCATCGCTTACCTGATAGTAGAAGAGGGTGTTGATACTTACTGCCTCATATTCGTAGGGCGGGCCGCTCAGGTTTGTCCAGGGGCCGGCGGGGTCGGTGGCGATTTGTACCTGGTAGGGTGGGCTTCCGCCAAATACATCTACGTGAAAGGTGGTGGTAGATATACCGCCTATGGAAGTGTCTGAGCCCTGTCCGGGCACGACATACATAGGAGGGGTGTTGTCCAATTGATTTTCGACGAGTATGAGGCCTTGTCCGGCATCACCCCACTGCACGCTGGCCTGGTTGCCGTTGATTTGGTAGCTCTCGGCTCCGGAGATGGTCCACAGGATTTGCGTATTGGGGTCGTTGATACCCTGGACTTCGTAAGTGGACAGGCTGTTGGCGCAGACTTGTTGGCAGCTGGAGCTGCTGTCTTGGCAGAAGGCATCTGTTGCGACAATTTCCAATTGGTTGGCGGGATTGACGGTAAAGCATTCATAGCCGACGGAGCAGTTGCCGCCGATGGAGTCGTTGTAAACGGTGGCGCAATAGGTGCCCGGTTCTGTGATGGTGAGTACGGGCACGGGGTCGCCATTGTCCCAGACGATGCCGAGGAAATCTCCCGTAGCTATGAGCTCTGCTGTTTGGCCGGGCATCAGGCAGTCGGGGCCCTGGATTTCGACTTGGGGTGAGAGTATCTCTTCCACAAAGAATTGAGTGGTGTCAATACAGCCGTTGTTCGTGAGAAGTGCAATGGTGTAGAGACCGGGAGAAAAAATAGTGAGGGAGTAGCTGTCGGGGGGGAGGTCAGGCATGGTTATAATGGGATTGCCATTGAGCGCCCATTCCAGGGTGGCCAGCTCAGTAGCAGGGAAGTCTATGGTGGCTGTCAGCGTTCCTTCATCATTTTGGCAAAGTGTGGAGGGGCCGACAACAGTGATGTTGCATTGAGCTTGTAGTTGAATTTTGAGGAAAAGAATGGCAGAGAGGATAAGAATGCGTGTAATCGTTTTGTGGTTCATGGCTTGTTATTTTGGAGTAAGCGAAGTGATTTTGGGTAGCGTAAGCTGCCCAAAATCCTAAAAAGTTTAGCTTCCCAAACCAAGGTGGTTTGAAAAATAAATGAGCTGATATTCTTTTAGAGCCTGTAAGGTCATTTATGTGCTGCTTAAAGGGCATTGGTATTTTACAGTTTGTATAAAAATTGTCATTTTATTCCAACATGTCCGCCAGCCGATATTTCTAATAGATGGGAGTATCCATAGCCTGAAAAAGCGTCAGGTTTTGGTGTCAGGCACTACTAAGGGGTAGTTCTGTTCACCAAAAACTTCACGTGATATGAAAAAGACACTTACTTTTTTGCAGGGTCTTGCGGCCTGTTTTGTCGTTTTTACAAGCGCCCATGCACAGCTTTTGATTCAAGACGACAGCACTTATAACACGGCAGCAGAGATGCTGCTGGCCAACGAGCTTTTTGAAAGCGGAGAGCCTTTTGCCGAAGCTTTGGGTTATGATCTGGACGAGTTGGATCCCATGGTGCCGGATGCGCCGGACTCCATGTCTTACACCATGGGCATTGAGAGTTATGAGTATTCCCGCTATTTGTTGAACACCCTGACGGGGCGTTCTGCCATGGGTTTGCACATGATGTGGTCGCCTGTCATCATGGCCAATGCAGCTATGCAGCCCGACACTTTTGACGGCATGTTTACCGGTGGCGTGCAAAACGGCTACAAGGAAGACGACATGCTCATGATGATGATTGGCAACATCTCTATGAATGCCAATCAGCCTCCGCCCGCCAATGCCTGGCCGCAGTTTGCCGACTTTGCTTTTGGCAACAACAATTTGCCTCAGCCCGTGGAAGCCGATTTTGCTTCCAACTTTGGCTCTACCCGCTGGGATCGCACCAAAATGGACAAAACGCTCAACCTTGCAGCCATGGGGCAATCCATGTGGAAGCAATACTGGTGGTCTCAGGATATGCTGAGCGCCTTTCACGATGGAGATGACAACACCATAGAGGCAGATGGTACCAATTCGCCCGACTTTGAAGACAGCCCGCTTTTTGACCCCGACAACAACATCTATTACGGCGGCAACAACTTAGATGGCTATATCGGCCAGGTCTTGACGGCCGTTGCCATCAACAAGGCGAAGTTTATCATCAGCAGCCTGGCCTATGACGGTAACAGCCTGGGCGGTGTGGACCCCGCCACTTACGACCCCTCTGCCGGTATTAAGTACTTCCCTACGGCTATTGCCGTTACGGAATCTCCGGTCATTAGTGGCCTGCCTCCTCAGGCTTCGGATTTGACCGTTGTGGATGCTACCAGTCAGCTGTTCGATCAAATCTCCTTCCTGCTCGCTACGCTGGGATACAGGAACATGATGAACCCCAACGACAACTCGGATGCCGCCCACCTCGCCTATCACGAAGCTTTTGACGGCTATCCTTTTCCCGCCGACATGGCTGTTACAGGCGTACCGGGTCCCTTCAATTTGATGATGGGCGCCAGCAAGGTAACCTTCCTCAACATGATGGTCATGCACTTTAACAGCGATGCAGGCACCTTTGTAGATGAAGCCGGCTTAGACGGCAGCGGAGCGCCGGTGAAAGGCGATGTCATCACGGCTGAGAATGCGGGTTATGCGCTGGTCGTTTTGAGAGATTTCCTGAATGAATTTGCCGGCACGCCTTTGTACGACATGGCCAACAACGGCTTGATGGCCCAGGCGAATTTCATCCTGAATAATTTTGCCGATGCCAACGGAGGCTTTTACAACAGCTATACCATAGGCAGTGGCGCTGATGCTTCCGCCAAAACCCTGGCCGCCAATGCAGCCCTCATCCGCGGTCTCTATGCCGCTTATGAGGCCACCGGCAATACAGACTATCTCGACGCTGCCAACAACGGCTACAACTTCCTGATCAACAATTTCTACGTACCCGGCGAACACGTCTTCCATACGACCATGAATGACAACACGGCCGTTTATACGCCCTGGAACCTCGCCATCCTCGCCGGTGCTTTGCGCGAAGCCAAGCTGGTCGGCGAACAAAGCGGCCCGGATCAAATCTATACCCGCGTATTTAAGACGGTTTACGATCAGATGATCCTCTCCGAGGCCCAGCCTACGGGAGAAGAGGGCTCCGATTCAGACGGAGACGGCGTGCCCTACATCGTAGGCGGTACCAAGCCCTTTGTCTTTGCCGCTTCGGGCGTGTACCAAATTCCGCCGGTAAGCACTCGCTTTGTGGAAGCGGCTAAGTGGAATATCCGCGCCTATCCGAATCCGGTCAGCGAAGAGCTCTACATAGACCTGACGCTCGACCAGACGGCTGAGGTTCAAATTACGCTTTACGAACTGAGCGGTAAGAGCTTGCTTTCTACCGAGCAAACGCTCTCTGCCGGCAGGCAAACCCTCGGATTTTCTTTGGGTAAATTGCCCGCAGGCGATTACGTAGCGCGAATCTCTGTGGAAGGCGAGCCGATCGGCATCCGCAAGATTTCGGTCATGCATTAATCATCATCAGTTGGTTCAGTTATGGCGGCGCTTCCTTCGGGGCGCTGCCATACACTTTCTATAAAAGTCCTTTGTCGGACAAATAAGTAGGCGAAAGCGCTCTATTTTTGTGTGTTGGAATTTGCCCTGCCTCTTTTGGCTTGGTTTTATTCCGAAAACACAATTTTTCACATGAAGGCAAAGAGCGAGTCCGTTAGCGCCCGTCAGTTGGTTGCAGAGTGGGTCAACTGCTATGCAGATGAGCTGTATGGGTGGGCTTTCGCCAAAACAAATCAGGAGGAACTGGCGCGGGATCTGGTACAAGATACTTTCGTTGCAGCTCTGGAAAACGCATCCCAATTTCAGAAAAACAGCAGCCCCAAGACCTGGCTCTTTGGCATCCTCAAAAATAAGATTGCCGGATTTTACCGAAAACAAATCAAGCTGCAACTCGTTAGCTTTTCACAGTTGGAAGACGAAAGCTCCTTTTTTGACAAAAACGGAAGTTGGGTCGCTGCTGAGCGGCAGGAACTGATTTCCTGGGAAGAGCCCGCCGGAGAAGCCGAAGAAGAAGCCTTCCAAATAGCGCTGAAAAACTGCATGGATCAACTGCCCCCGCTTTGGCAAGCAGCTTTGCAGTTGAAGTATCTCGAAGGTGAAAAGGGAGCGGCCATCACCAAAGACCTCGGCATCAGCGCGAGTAATTACTGGCAAATCATCCATCGCGCCAAACTGCAATTGAGGAAATGTCTGAACGAAAAATGGTTCCACAAAAAATAAAGCCATGCTGCTATCCTGCCGAAAAGCTACCGAGTTGATCGAAAAGAGACAAATTTGTGGTCTGTCCCGCATGGAGCGCTGGAAGTTGAGCGTACATCTGCGCCTGTGTCGTTATTGCAGGAATTATGAAATACAAAGCGAGCAAATTGATGCTTTTTTGAAAAAGGAAAATGAGAAAAATGTCAAATTGAAATTTGAGTCAAAAGAAAAATGAAAATCAAGAAGCGCTACTATTTTTTGGCAGCCTTTTTCGCGCTGCTGTATGCGGGCTGTCAGTCTGAGTTTATGAAATTTCGCGAAAGCGAACGCGAACAGCGCGAGCATTTGCAGAGCTGCGGGCAGTTTGATTTCTTTTTCGGTACTTATCAGGCAGAGGGAAGGGAGATGCATTACACCCATACGGGAGATACCACTTTGCCGCTTTTATTGATGGTACACGGCTCGCCGGGCTCTTCAGCCGACATGCTGCCCTATCTCGGCGATTCCCTTTTGCTGCAACATTTCCAAATGGTATCGGTGGACAGACCCGGCTTCGGCTTCTCTTCTTTTGGACGGACGGAGCGCTCCCTGCAGCGTCAGGCTGCTGCCATTGCACCCATTTTGGAACGTTATCGAACAGATAAGGCCATCCTCATGGGGCACAGCTACGGCGGCCCGCTCATCTGCCGCTTGGCTATGGATTATCCTGAGCTGACAGACGGCCTGGTCATTGTTTCCGGCTCTATAGACCCTGCATTGGAGCCCAAATATTGGTGGGCGCCGGTCTTGGACTGGCCCGTCCTGTGCCATTTGCTCCCTCCGGCTTTCAGGGTGAGCAATCAGGAAATCCTGTCTCTTCCCGAAGAATTAGAAGCCATGCTGCCTCTTTGGGAAAACATTAGCTGCCCTGTGGTAGTCATCCAGGGCACTGCCGACGGCCTGGTAGATCCTGCCAATGCCGATTTTGCCCGCCGCATGTTGGTCCATGCCGATCCGCTCACCATAGATACACTTGCCGGCGAAAGCCACTTCATCCTCTGGACGAGACAGGAGGTGGTAAAAAAAAGGCTCTTGGGTTTCTGATTTTTTTACAAACTAATCTCCACATCCACTTCCGGTGCATCTTTGCCCAGGCCGGCGCGTGAGGCGAAGAACAATATGCTGCGTTGTTTCCGGTTTTCTTCGAACCAGGCGATGATTTGTTTTTTGACCTGGCCGTGAAGGTTTTTGAAGGGGTCTTCGATGAGGAGTATGGGTTTTTCGCTGAGCATGGCGCGGGCGTAGAGCAGCATTTTGGTTTGCCCTTTGGACAGGCGGTCGCCCAGTTCGCCTATGCGATCGTCGAGTTGGAGGTGGCGTTCGGGTGGGAGTTGTGCCTGGAGGTAGTCCAGTACTTCTTGGGCTTTGGGGCGTTTTTCCTGCTTGCGGCTGTACGAGATGGCTTCAAAGACCGTGCGGCCCAGCAGGGGAAATTCTTCGGAGACTACGGTGATGTGGCGCCGCAGGGATTTGGGATGTACGGCTTGGATGTCTTGTTTGTCTATGAGGATGTAGCCCTCGGTGGGTGGGTAGAGCGCCATGAGCAATTTGATGAGGGTGGTTTTGCCACTGCCGGTGCGGCCTTTGATGAAGGCGAAAGATTTAGGTGGTATTTTTGCGTTTATGCTGCGAAGGACGAACTTTTGTCCGTCATAAGAGAAGCCGACTTGTTGCAGTTCTATGGTGCCTTCTTTCCAGGCAAAGGGCGTATTAGGGATGAGGTCGGCATTGCCCAGCTCGAGGATGCGGATGAGTTTTTGGAAGGAGATGTTGCCCACTTTCCAGACGGTAGAGATGCGCAGCAGGCGCCGGAAGATGGGGAGTACGGTGATGAAGAGCAATACGAAGGCTACCAGATTGCCGTGATGGGCCTGGCTCAACTCGCCTGTTTTGGAGAAGGTATAGAGTGTCAGAGCGAGGGTCCAGTAGAGCATGACCGGAATCAGGGTGAAGATGAGTTGGTAGATGAGTTGATAGCGTTTACCTGCCCGGTAAACGATTTTGGATCGGCCTTCAAAGCGTTTTTCTTCGGGCGCATAGCGGTTGAATGCCTGGATGGTGTTCATGGCTCGCAGGCGTTGGGCCACATAGGCCAGGAGGCCGGAGCGCTTGTTGCGCATTTGCACGGACCTGCTGTAGAGAATGCGGTTTAAAAAAAAGACAACGACTATGATGATGCCAAAGCCGATGAGCAGGCCCGAGAGCACTTCGGCATTGAGCATATAAAGACCGGCCAGTGCCAGCAAGATGAGGCCAAGGTCTATGGCAAAGCGCAGCACGCCGCGTACCAGATAGTTTTTGATGCTTCCCAGGTCTCCGCTGTAGCGCAGCAGGTATTTGCCATGGCCTTTGCGGTCGTATTCAGCCAGCGGAATATACATCTGCCGTTCGAACAACTGAACCCGCAACTCATTGGCAAAAGCCAGGCCCAGCTCTGCTGTCAGATAGCGGTAGGCAAAGTTGCTCAACAGCCAAAGCGTAGTGGCGACTGTGAAAAAGAGGATGAATTCGGGTATGCTGTCCCAAAATGAAAAAGGCAGCGCATCCAGAAAATGCGCCCGTTTCGAGTTGTAGCCAAAGAGCAGGTCGAAATACTTACCAAGACTGACAGGCAGCAGGATCAGCAGCACGCTGGCTATAAAGCCCATAAAAAGGGCAAGCGCAACCCGATAAGGGTGGCGCTTGATGAATTCCCATATAAGCTTTTGTCGGCTGTACAAGAGGCGGTTGTTTTAGCGTAAAGCTACAAAAAAGACACTTTCCGTTTCAGTGCAGCGCCCAATCCGATTTTAGGCAGATGGCCGTTGTGTTTTTTGCCGTTGATTGTTACAAAATGCTCGCGAACGGAAGCATCTGCGAGCCCTTCCAGATTGAGGATGGGCAGGTCTGTGTGGGCTGCTGCCTCTTTGATGAGGAGAGGCGAAGCCGTAAAGAGCCCGGAGAGCAGGCAGGGCGTGCGTTGGATTTTCTTTTCCAGCCATTCGATGCCGTGCAGGATGCCCATGCTGTCCATGGAGGAGAGGGCGATGTGCTGTACGGTGGACATAAAGGCGGAGTCCTGCAACAGCATGGAGGTCTCGCGTTGGAGCAGGCCGTCGGCAATTTCGACGACCACATAGTCGGGATTTACGCCCTCAGTTACTTTGGCCAGCAGGGTTTCGTAGAGGTCGCGCAGTTCGCTCAACTCGCACAGATAGGTGGAGGGGAAACCTGCGGCAGAGAAATCCGTAACGGAGGCCGCTCCGCAATCGCGCACCAGAGAGCGGTCTTTGGTGAAGACCGTGCCGGTCAGTTTGATGTAGGAGACTTTTTTGCCGGCCCGCATCAAGCCGCGGGAGAGGAAAGCTGCTGTGGTGGTTTTTCCGCTGTCCATGCCGGTACCGAGCGAGAGAATGACTTCATAAGGGCGTGTCGCCTCTGCATCAAAGGGTTTTAGCTCGCCGGCCAGCTTTTTGGTGTTCAGCACCTCACCGCTTTGGGGGTCTGTTACATAACCGACCAGGCCGAGGGTGGTCGGGCCCTTCAGTTCCATTTTAGCGTGCATGCTGGCGATGATACCCACGGCGCCGCCTTTGCCGAGGATGTGATATTCCTCGCAGTATCCGGAGGGGATATAGCCTTCAAATTGCTCGGTAGCGTAGCGATGGCCAAAAGGCATCATGATGTAATCTTCCGGGAAGATATAGGTATTGTTGCCATTCAACCCCTGTATGCTGGGGTGTTTGCCTATTTCGCGTACCTGAAAGACGGCCAGATCGCCGGCTTTGGGCTTGTGTAGCCTGTTGATTTGGCTGTTGATCTCAAACTCGTCGCCGAGATTGCGGCAGATGATACTTTTCTTGATGGTTTGCTCGGTCATGATGGTCATTTTTTGGGTTTTACCGGTCAGAGACCGGATTAAAAATCCCCTGTACAAAAGTGCTTTTTGAGGTGTATGGACAGTTTATTTCCTCAGATCCAGTTTGAAAGTCAGGCTAAGGCCCAAAACGGAGTAATCGTTGAAAGGGTACCGAATTTTACTGCCGCTGCGATTGGGCACGTTGATGTCCCTGTTTTGCGTGAGGCCGGTATTAAACTCCCTTTGCAGGGTGTAGTAGAGGCTCAGGCGCAAACTGCGGGCAGGCCTGAAGCGCGCACCTATGCTGAGGCGGTATCGGTGAAAGTCATTGGGCGACTGCGTAACGATTAAGTCGCCGCCTTCATCATAGTATTTCAGTGGTTTGCCATTGAGGTAGTAGTACAGTTGCCCCTGCAGGTAGGGCTTCCCTTTCCAGGGCAGTATGGACGGGCCATACAGTCTGCTGGCGAGGATGAAGCGGTATTCGTACTTGGCTAATACGGGAAAAAACCACTCGGCTGTAAGGCTGTTTTTCCAGCTAAATTTGTCTAAGCGCAGGCGTTGTGAAGCCTTGAGGCTGATTCTGTGATACCAGAGAAAGCGGGTGTTGCCACGGAAATACATGGGGCGATAGGCAACTTCTACGCGTGTATTTTTGCCTGGCCTGTATTCAAAGGAGGCCGTGTTCAACAGTAACTTCAGATAGTAAGAAGAGTCTATCTCAAAGCCATAGAGCTGCTTGACCCGGGCTGTCCATCGCTTGCTCAGGCGCATGTCCATACCGAGGTTGTAATAGGTTTTAAACCCGGGCGGCAGGTCCTGTGCCTGTAAGGATGGCGTTTGGGCGAAAGCCCAAATCAAAGCCAAGCAAAATATCAGTGCAAACTTCTTCATTTTAACTCGTTTTCTTTACCCTCCTTTACGGAACTTATCCTTTAAGAGTTGCCTTGATTTTTAATTTATTTTTAATGAAACGGCAACGTGTAAAACAAGCTGGCGCGAAGGCCCAGGCTGCGTTTAAAATTCAACTTGGGTTCCAGGCCTGCGGCGTATTGCACGTAGGTGGCCTGAGCGCGCAAAAACAGATTCCTGTGATGTGGAAAGAGATACCAATCGAAACCGGCACTTGCCCACCATGAGCCAGGCAGCCAGGAGAGGTTTTGGGCTTCTTCCACTATGGGGACTTTCAGAATGTGCTCATTGCCGGTTTGGGGGGTTGCGAAGTAGTATTCCAAGTGGTTTTTTTCCGATTTGCGAACCCAAAAGAGGCCGGCTTGTGCATAGGGCTCCAGTGCGCGCGCTCTTTTATGCAGGCGGAACTCCATGCCGAGAGGCAGACGGTAGTAAGTGAGATAGGGTTCAATGCGTGTGAGCACTTTGTCGCTTGAAGGCGGTTCTGCATGGGGGTATCTTATAAAGTGCTCGGGTTCAAATTCATTGTAGTTGACAGAGAGCAATTCTATTCCTCCGACGAGACGCATGCGGGGGTTTAGGTCGAGATAGAGCGACAGTCCGTTGGCATGGGCTATGCGTCCCTGCATACTGCCGTCGAGATACATCTCGGCAGAGGTGGTGATTCCAAAAGCAAAGGCATCGGGGGCGATTGCCCTGGCAGTTTGGTCGGCTATCTTCAGCAACTTGGCGTGACGTTGGCTTTGTCGCCTCTCTGCCTGAATAGCAGCGAGGTCTATAGAGGAGGCATGGAGCATTCTCTTATCCGGAAAGATTGCCGAAAAATATTTGTTTTTTAAAGTCGCAGTGCTCTTGAGTTCGGGTGAAAAGGCGCCTTCTTCTTTTGCATTTGTAGCTTGAACTGCCTGAGGAGGTGTTGCCTCTGTGAAACGGAAAGCGCCTTCTCTGCCGGTTAAAAAGCTCCACCGCGGAAACGACTCTAATGAGCGGAAATCAGATCTCATGAAAGGCGCCAAAGAGCCGAAACCTTGCGGTGGAGTCTGCTGCCATGAATAGGTGTTGTATGACTTTGCAACACTTGATTCTTTGTGTATTTCTTCAACGATGACAGTATGGTGATAAATGGTGTCAAACGTGTGAATGATTGTTTTTTGATAAATGGTGTCCTTAACCACTAAGCTCGTTGAGTTTGTTTCGGCCATTTTATTGTTGGCAGGGGAGCCCGTCAGAAGTAAGGCCAGAGCTGCAATGGGCGCCATGGCGAACGGCAGCAACCACCACAGGCGGTCCCATGAAAAGCGGTTCGGATGCAATTCACGCTGTACCTTTTTCCACACCTGCTCGTTGGCCGGCATTTCCGGCGGGTTTTCGAGCATGTTTTTGATATGTTTGTCAAAGTCTTGCATGACGTTGGGTTTGTGGTTCGTGCTTACTAATGGTCTATACAGGCTTTCAAGCCTCCGTTTTTTTGGCAGACCAGCCATTGCAGTTTTTTTCTGGCTTTCGCCAAATTCGATTTTGACGTGCCCACGCTGATGCCCAATTGCTCAGCGATTTCGTGGTGTTTGTAGCCTTCTACGGCATATAGCAAAAAGACCGTCCGATAAGCCGGCGGCAGTTCCTGTATGCAGGCAAGGAGCTCGTCATAGCCCATGTCAGAGAGTGCCGTATTGGATACAGAGGTCGCTTCGGGTACATGTTCAAGCTCTATGATGTGCTGCTTGTGGTGTTTCTGATACTTGCGAATGTGATCTATGGCCGTATTGACTGCGATGCGCCTCAGCCAGGGCTTGAAAGGGAGGTCTGAATCGTATTTGTCCAGATTCTTAAAAATCTTGACAAAAGCCTCCGCACACACTTCCTCGGCATCTTCTCTGCTGTGTGAATACTGCAGCGTTATGCTGAAGACATAGCCGTAGTACAGCTCAAAGAGCTTGCGCTCAGCCTTGTGGTTGCCCTCAAGACATTGCTCTACAATCAACCTTATGTTGCTCCCCGTTTTGTCCATAAGCCGGATTTGGCAGGCGGGAGCAGGACCGGCATTTGACCTGCTTCTGTCGCCTTCTTACTCCTTTATACGAAATTCTTTGAAAAGGGTTGCCTTCTCAAACTTCTTTTCCGGCAACCTTTTTTTTAAAGTTGACGTATAGTGTAATGTGTTTTCGCGCAAAAACACAAAATGATACACTTTTTGCTCTACAGGAAATCTGAAAGTTATGAAGACTTTTTTACAGTTTGGGACTTCTCTTTTTAGCATCATGCTGTTCATGCAGACGCTGCAGGCCGGCCCACACGGCATTTCACCATTTGGCGAAAGCCAAAGAGAAGAAGAAGAGGCCCTCCCCATGCCGCTTCCACCTTCCGGAAGTGGAGATGTCTATCTGCTCGACTCTACGCTGGGATACCTCGCTGCAGGCGCTCCCGGGCAATGGGATTTGAATGAGAGAGATGTGTTCTCTTACAACACACAGGCCTGGGAAACCCAGTATATTAATTATTTGCGCAATGCTGCCAACACGGCCTGGCTGAACAATAAAAGATACACGAACACCTATAACGCATTGGGCTATCTGATTCAGCGGCTGAGGGAAGACTGGAATGGTGCGAGCTGGGTGAACAAATATCTGTACGACAACACTTTTAACAGCGACGGCCTGCGGACGCTCAGCACGCGCAGCGACTGGAATGGCGCCGCATGGGTGCAGGCTGTTAAATATACTTATACCTACAATGCTTCCAACCAGCTCACCCTTCGCGTGCGCCAGGTGTGGAATGGCTCAGCCTGGGTGAACGACAAAAAATACGTCTATAGCTATGACGCCAACGGCTACCGCATTTTGAACGAAGTCTCTGTCTGGAATACTACCGTCAATGCCTGGGTGCTGAGTTATAAATACGACTATACCAATGATGCACAAGGCAAAGTGCTGACGCGCATCAAATCGCTGCGCACGGGTGGCGTTTGGGTGGAAGACTCCAAGACAACCTACTCTTATGATGCGAATGGAAATCGAAGCCAGTGGATTAAATATCTGAAAGTCGGCGCGAGCTGGGTAGAAGACTCCCGAAAAGATTATTTTTGGAGTTTTTACAATGCTGCGCCTACTGACATCATGCTCTCTGATAATCTTTTCAATCAAGGCGATCCCATTGGCACCGTAGTGGGGACTTTCTCCACTACGGATGCCGATGACACCAACCACACCTACTCTCTGGTAGCGGGAGATGGTACCAATGATCAGGACAACGCCCTCTTTACCATTGTTGGCAATCAATTGAAACTCAATGCAGATTTTACGAATCTGCCCGGTCCCTTTCATATTTTTGTGCGCAGTGACGATGGGAGAGGGGGCTTCTTCTGCAAGGCCTTTGTGATTTACAAATGCCTGCCTTTTGTTTTTACGGCTCAAATTACACAGCCCTCCTGTAATGGTTATTGCAATGGCAGCATCGAGGTTTTGCAAGTGCAAAATGCAAGCGCCCCGCTGACTTATGCCTGGAACACCGGCGCTTCAACACCGCTTATACTCGGGCTTTGTGCAGGTGATTACACGCTTACAGTTACAGATGCGCCCGGTTGTACGGATTCGCAAACCTTTACGGTAGCCGAGCCGCAGGTGCTGCTGGCCAATGCGAGCTCCACAGACGAGACCTGTACTGCCTGCAACGATGGCACGGCCACTGCCAACCCCACGGGCGGAACGGGCCCTTATACTTACGCTTGGAGTACGGGCGCCAACACGCAAACGATTAGCAATTTGTCTCCAGACAATTACATGGTGACGGTCACAGATGCAAACAACTGCACAGCTGTTGATATGGTTACCGTAAATATGTTTGTATGTCCGGGCCTTTCGGCAAATGCAGTACTGACGCAACCCGTTTGCAATGGCCTCTGCGATGGCAGCATCGCCGTGAGTGTAAGTACGCCTTCGGGTCCTCTTACTTTTTTGTGGGATACAGGGGATACGACAGCAACCCTCTCAGAGATATGCGCCGGCACCTATAACCTGACTATTACGCAGTCAGCTCTGGGCTGTGTTTATGACACCACTTTTACCCTTTCTGAGCCGCCCCTGCTGCTTGCCAACGCCGGCTCCACAGACGAGACCTGCAACGCCTGCAATAACGGCACAGCTACAGCCAATCCCACAGGTGGCACGAGTCCGTACAGCTATGCCTGGAGCACGGGTGATACGACCCAGACGATAGACGATCTGTCTCCGGGCGACTATATGGTAACGGTTACGGATGCAAATGGCTGTACGGCCTTTGATACGGTAACAGTAGCTGCCTTTGGCTGCCCGACCATCATGGTGAATGCCGGCGCCACAGACGAGAGCTGCAACGCCTGCAACGACGGCACGGCCACGGCCAACCCGACGGGCGGCGCCATGCCTTACACCTACGCCTGGAGCACAGGCGCGAGCACGCAGACGATCAGCAACCTTGCGCCCGGCGACTATACGGTAACGGTTATGGATGCAAATGGCTGCACGGCTACGGCCACGGTAACGGTATCGGCCTTTGTCTGCCCGACCATTGTGGTGAACGCCAGCGCCACAGACGAGACTTGCAATGCCTGCAACGACGGCACGGCCACGGCCAACCCGACGGGCGGCACGAGTCCCTATACTTACGCCTGGAGCACAGGTGCAAGCAGCCAGACGATCAGCAACCTTGCGCCCGGCGACTATATGGTAACGGTTATGGATGCAAATGGCTGCACGGCTACGGCTACGGTAACAGTAGCTGCCTTTGGCTGCCCGACCATCATGGTGAATGCCGGCGCCACAGACGAGAGCTGCAACGCCTGCAACGACGGCACGGCCACGGCCAATCCCACGGGCGGCACGAGTCCCTATACTTACGCCTGGAGCACAGGCGCGAGCACGCAGACGATCAGCAACCTGTCGCCCGGCGATTACACGGTAACGGTAACAGACGCCAACAACTGCACGGCTACGGCCACGGTAACGGTATCGGCCTTTGTCTGCCCGACGATTGTGGTGA
>JALVES010000113.1 GCA_027030635.1 Saprospiraceae bacterium
TGCCTACGGGAGAGAATGGCAATGGAGACGAAAACAGCGTAGGCAGCTTCCCGGATGCCCAGACGGATGAGACGCATGACTTCGGCTTTGCCTTCATGGACTACGGCGACCTGCCGGAGGCGGCTCAGGGCGAGAACTTCCAGACGCTGATGGCGTCGAACGGAGCAGTGCATGCCCTGAGTGAAGACTTGTTCTTAGGCGCACAGGTAGATGCGGAGACAGACGGCGCTCCGGATGCCGATGCGGGTACCACAGGCGGTGGTGACGACGGTACGGACGCAGATGATGAAGACGGCCTGGTCTTCAACCACCCGCTGATCCCGGGCTATGAGAGCTGCATAGAAGTGACGACCTACAACAACACGGGCGCCACGGCCAAACTACAGGCCTGGATAGACTGGGACGGCGACGGCAGCCTGAGCGCGGGCGAAGAGCTGAGCTTCACGAACAACGGAGATGTTCCGGTGGGCACGACGGCCCAGGAGTACTGCTTCACGGTACCTGCCACGGCCATTTTCAATGAAGGCATGGTGTATGCGCGTCTTCGCCTTTCGGCAAATGGAGGCTTAGATGCGAACGGCCCGGATAAGTACGGAGCCGACCCCGTACCCACAGGCGAGGTGGAAGACCACAAGATCAAGATAGCGAAGATAGGCACGCTGGTATGGAACGACTGGAACGGCAACGGCATCCAGGACGAGCCGAATGCAGCGGGCCTGAACGGCGTGGAGATCACGCTGACCTGGTCGGGCATTGACGGCGTTTTTGGCAATGCGGACGATGCGAGCTATGTAACGACGACGAGCCAGATGAACGGCTTTGAAGGGCAGTACATGTTTACGGGCCTGATACCTTCGATGTATAAGCTGGAGGTAACGGATGCCCCCGACGGCTTCATTGCCACCATGCAGGATCAAACGGATGAAGACAAGGACAGCGATGACCCGACGGGCACGATGGTGCCGATATTGGATCCGATAGACCTTCCGGTGGTTGAAAGCGGCACGGGCGACAATCCCGGCGGCACGAACGGCATTCCGGACAATCAGGACGATTTGACGTATGACTTCGGCTTTGTGACGCTGGACTACGGCGACCTTCCTGACAGCTACGGCACGGAAGATGCTTCAAACGGACCTAAACACGTGGTGAATCCGGATTTGTACCTGGGCGACTGCGTGGACAGCGAGCTTGACGGGCAGCCCGAAGCCATGGCGGGCCTGATGAGCGGTGGCGATGACGGAAGTGCGGGCTTCCACACGGAAGGAACCTGCGCCACGGCCGGAGATGACGAAAACGGCATCGAGTTTGTAACGCCGCTGGTACCGGGCTATGAGGCCTGCGTATCGGTAACGGTCCACAATGAAACGGGCGCCCCCGCAGTGCTTCAGGGCTGGATAGACTGGAACGGCAACGGGCAGTTTGAAGAGCCGGCGGAGCAGCTGTTGAGCGGGGACTGGACGCCGAACGGAGCGCAGATACCAGCCGGCGGCGTAACAGATCAGTGGTACTGCTTTGACGTACCGGCAGATGCGGTGTTCAATGAGGGCAATGTGTTTGCACGCTTCCGCCTGAGCCAGAACAACCAGCTGGAAGCAGTGGGTCCTGCAACCATGCCGTTCCCTTATGGCGAGGTGGAAGACTACAAGCTTCCGCTTGCAAAGGTGGGCAACTACGTATGGGAAGACTGGAACTTTGACGGGGACCAGGATGCGGATGAGCCAGCGATGAACGACATAGGCATAGAATTCATCTGGGCGGGCCCTGACGGAGATGTAACCACCACGGGGGACAACCGCACCTATACGACGGTCACGGGCCCTGCCTCGGGCCAGGCGGATGGAGAGTACTACATCTGCGGCCTGATAGAGGGCACGTACAAGCTGATCATCCAGACGCCTGACCGCATGACGCCGACGCGTTGGGATGTCGGAGACGACGTTTTTGACAGCGACGGCGAGGTTACGGGCATGGATTTGACGATGGTGATGGAAGAATTTACGATTACAGACGCCACGGCCCTTCCGACGAATGAGAGCGCCCCGGGCGACAGCGGCGCCGCGGGCGTGGGCACCTTCCCGGACAATCAGGTAGATGAGACGCACGACTACGGCTTTGCGAAGTTAGACTACGGCGACCTGCCGGAGGCAGCCCAGGGCGAGAACTTCAACACGACCATGGCCGAACTCGGCGCCATCCACGTGATCTACCCGGGCTTCTATCTGGGTGCCGGTGTGGACATGGAAAGAGAAGGCGCGCCTGATGATGATGCGGGCATGACGGGCGGGGGCGATGATGCCGACCTGACGGATGATGAAGACGGCATCAGCTTTGCCACGCCGCTGATACCGGGCTTTGAGGCCTGCGTGGAAGTGAGCGCGGAGAACTCCACGGGCGCCGATGCGGTGCTTCAGGGCTGGATAGACTGGAACGGCGACGGCGAGTTGCAGGCTGCGGAAGAGCTGGCCTTCACGAACGGCGGCGTGGTGCCTGCAGGCACGACGACGAACGCGCAGTACTGCTTTGAGGTGCCATCGGATGCCTTGTTCAACGACGGCATGGTGTTTGCGCGCTTCCGCCTGAGCCGCACGGGCGGCTACGGCCCGGACGGACCTGCGAAGTACGGCACGACGGATGTGATGCCGCAGGGCGAAGTGGAAGACTACAAGCTGAATGTAGGCAAGGTGGGCAACTACGTGTGGGAAGACTGGAACTTTGACGGCGACCAGGATGCCGACGAGCCTGCACTGAACGATGTAACGGTAACGCTGCAGTGGGCCGGCGCGGATGGCGTCATCGGCACGGGCGATGACCGGACGTATCCTGTACAGACGGGTCCGGCCTCGGGCCAGGCAGATGGAGAATACTACTTCTGCGGCCTGATAGAAGGCACGTACAAGCTGATAGCGACGACGCCTGATCGGATGACGCCGACGCGCTGGGACAGAGGCGGGGATGATGAGCTGGACAGCGACGGCGAGGTGTTTAATATGGATTTGACGATGTCGATGGAAGAATTTGAGATTACGGATGTGCTGAACATGCTCACGGGCGAAGACGGCACGGGCGACAACGGCCCTGCCGGCGTGGGCACCTTCCCTGACAACCAGGTGGATGAGAGCCATGACTTTGGCTTTGCCTTCCTCGACTACGGCGACCTTCCTGACGACGGCACGGACTATCACACGGTGATGGCCGAAGACGGGGCGGTACACGTGATTTATCCGGACTTCTACCTGGGCGGCAGCGTGGATGCGGAGCGGGAAGGTCAGCCCACGGCCACGGCCGACGGAGATGACAACGACCTGACGGATGATGAAGACGGCATAGAATTTACCACGCCTTTGATTCCGGGCTATGAGGCCTGCATAGAGGTAAGCGCCGAGAACTCCACGGGCGCGGATGCAGTCTTGCAGGGCTGGATAGACTGGAACGGCAACGGCGTGCTGGAAGCCTCCGAGGAGCTGAGCTTCACGGGCGGCGCAGCCGTACCTGCGGGCACGACGACGTCTGCGGAGTACTGCTTTGAGGTACCTGCGGATGCGAAGTACATGCAGGGCATGGCGATGGCGCGCTTCCGTTTGAGCCGCGCAGGCGGCTTAGGTCCCGACGGACCTGCGAAGTACGGAGATGACGAGATGCCGCAGGGCGAAGTGGAGGACTACAAGGTGAATCTTGGCAAGGTGGGCAACCTGGTGTGGTTTGATGCGGATTTGGCGGGCGATCAAAACGAGCCTGCAGATCAGGGCATCAACGGACACGAAGTGGAACTGATCTGGTATGGCCAGGACGGCCTGTTGGGTACGGCCGATGACCGCAGCTATGTGACGACTACGGCAAACACAGGCGGCGTTGACGGCCTGTACTACTTCTGCGGTCTGATAGAGGGCAGCTACCGCCTGGACATCAAGCCCTACCCGAATGAGATGATACTGACGATAGCGAACCTTCCGGGTGATGACTTCACAGATTCAGACGGCACGCCGCATTACGACTTTACGATAGCGGATGTTACGAACCTTCCGACGGGCGAGTACGGCACGGGCGATGATGTGGCGATAGTTGGCGACTGGCCGGATAACCAGTACGATGCGAGCATAGACTTTGGCTTCATTCCGGAGCCGAAGTACGGCTCAAGCCTTGC
>JALVES010000114.1 GCA_027030635.1 Saprospiraceae bacterium
ACCCCAGCCCACATTGCCGACGCAGTGGTCCACCACTTTCAACCCGACGGGCTTCACCGGATAAACGCTCTTACGCGGTTCAAAGCCCGGCAGGAATACGCCTTCGTACTCGTTGCGCTCTACAAAGGTGTGGATGGTGTCTCCGTAAGTTTTGATGGCAGCCAGCTTCACTTTGCCATGCTCATCGCTGCGCTCCACGGGCTCAAAGGCCGATTCTGCGCCGCGGGCAAGGGCCGTGCGATAAGCCTTTTCGGCATCATCCACCCAAAAGGCAATGGACTTCACGCCATCGCCATGACGATGCACGTGCCCGGCGATTTCGTGATCGGAGCGCATGGCTGCCGTCAGCACCAGGCGTATTTTGCCCTGCTGTAAGACATAAGAGACCTTCTCGCGATCGCCCGTTTCGGGGCCGCGATAGGCTACGAGTTCATAGCCCCAGGCAGCCTGATAGTAATGGGCAGCCTGCTTGGCATTGCCTACGTAAAATTCGATGTGGTCGGTGCCCTTGATGGGGAATACCCCGGGCTCATAGATGGTTTGTTTTTCTGTGGTCGTTTGCATGGTACTTTCTTTTTGATGTCGTTTTTTTAACTTTTTCGGGTTTCAGAATGGCCTGTCTTTACGCTCATTCCAACCAGCTCAAATAGTAGTCTTCGTCTTCCATACCAATGGCATCTTCGGTCAGTTGCAGGGGCTTGAAGGTGTCAACCATGACGGCCAGCTCGCGGGTTTCCTTTTGCCCTACGCTGCGCTCCATGGCACCCGGATGTGGCCCGTGCGGGATGCCCGCAGGGTGCAGGGTAATCATGCCCGCTTCCACGTCATTGCGGCTCATGAACTCACCTTCCACGTAGTACAGCACCTCATCGGAGTCTATGTTGCTGTGGTTGTAAGGAGCAGGGATGGCCTGCGGGTGATAGTCGTACAAGCGGGGTACGAAAGAACAAACCACAAAGCCCGGCGCCTGAAACGTCTGATGAATGGGCGGCGGCTGATGAATGCGCCCCGTCAGAGGCTCAAAGTCGTAAATGGAGAAGGCATAGGGATAGAGGTAGCCGTCCCAGCCCACGACATCAAAGGGGTGGTCCAAGTAATCGTAGGGATACAGCATGTCCTGTTTCTTGATGTAAACCCTGAATTTCCCCTGCTCGTCATGGGTCTCCAGTTCCATGGGTTTGCGGATGTCTCGCTCGTAGAAGGGCGAGTGCTCCAACAACTGGCCGAACTCATTGCGATAGCGCCGCGGCGTGCGGATGGGGCCGTGGCTCTCCACAATCAGCAGGCGGTTGTTGTTGTCTTCGAAGCTCAGTTGATAGGGCGTGCCGCGCGGGATGATGAGATAATCGCCTTTGCCGAAAGGCAAAAGGCCGTACATGCTCGTCAAAACGCCTTTGCCTTCATGCACGAAAATCATCTCATCGGCATCGGCATTTTTGAAGAAGTAATCGTCCATGCTGTTGCGGGGAGCAGCAACACTAATTTGGCAGTCGGTGTTCACCAGGAGAGGGCGGCGGCTTTTGAGGTAATCGTCTGCAGGCGTAGCCTTGAAGGTTCTCATACGGCGCGGCTTGAGCTGCTTGTCGTACTTCACCTTCGGAGCTACGGACACGGGCTCGCCCACCTGCACAATGCGCGTGGGCGGATTGATGTGGTACAAAATCGAATAAATATCGCTGAAGCCCTCGGTCGAAAAAACCTCTTCCTGATAGAGGCTGCCGTCGGGCTTGCGAAACTGGATGTGCCGCTTGGGCGGCAGTTTTCCAAGGCGATGGTAATGCATGGTAGTTATGTTTTGAGATTTTCCTGGATGCGTTGCATAAACTCCGTCAGCGTCTTGCGCTCATTTGCCGAAAGGCCCTTAAAAGCGCTTTCGCGAAACGCACGAATGAGCGGATATACCTGCTCGTATTTCCTGCGACCCGCACGGGTCAAAAAAATGCGGAAACGGCGGCGGTCGCGGGCATCAGCCCTGCGCTCCAAGAGCTTTTTTTCGCACAACAGATCAATGATGCGCGTAACCGTCGGAGGGTCTTTCATGGTGCGCTCCGCCAGCGCGTACTGGCTCAGTCCGTTTTCATGTGCCAGCTCCTGCAAAATCACCCACTGGTCCACCGTAACGCCCGCATCGGCCTGCTTCAAGACCCGCTGCGCCTGCTTCTTCATCAGCTTGCTGGTGCGCTCCAGCAAAAAGCCCGTTAATGGCGGAGGTGGATTTTTCATGCTTGCCGGCACATTTAGTTCGTGTACTAATTATTCGCAAAGATATGATTTTATTTTTATTCGGGAAGCGTTTTTTGAAAACTAAATTTATACCTTTGCCACAAAGGCCCTCCGAGACCTGCAAGACACTTTAAAACACCAACACATGGAAAAGACACTGAAATATCTGGACGAACACTCCGAGCGCTTCCTGCAGGAGTTGTTCGACTTGCTGCGCATTCCTTCCGTCAGCGCAGATCCGGCTCATGCCGGAGATGTACAGCGCGCTGCCGAATGGATTGCCGACAACATGCGAAGCATTGGCGTAGATGGCGTCGAAGTCATCCCCACCGACGGGCACCCCATCGTCTATGGAGAGAAAATTACAGACCCTGCCGCCCCCACCATTTTGGTTTATGGCCACTACGATGTGCAGCCACCCGATCCGCTCGACTTGTGGGATTCGCCCCCTTTTGAGCCGGTGATCAGGAAGACCGACATCCATCCCGACGGGGCCATTTTTGCGCGGGGCGCCTGCGACGACAAAGGGCAGATGTTTCTGCACCTCAAGGCTTTTGAGGCCATGTCGAAAAGCGGCGAGCTGCCCTGCAACGTCAAATTCATGATCGAAGGCGAAGAGGAAGTCGGCTCCGACCACCTCGGCCTGTTCTGTGAGCAAAATCGCGAAAAGCTGAAATGCGATGTGGTACTCATTTCCGATACCTCCATTTTCTCCAACGAGGTACCCACCATCACTACGGGCCTGCGCGGCCTGAGCTATGTGGAAGTGGAGCTTACAGGCCCCAACAGAGACCTGCACTCCGGAGTTTACGGCGGCGCCGTGGCCAATCCCGTCAATGTGCTGGCGCGCATGATCGCCTCTCTGCACGATGAGAAACACCGCATCACCATTCCCGGCTTCTACGACAAGGTAGAGATCGTCTCCGAGGAAGAACGCAAGCTGCTCAACAGCGTGCCCTTCGACATAGAAGCCTATAAAAAAGACCTGGACGTAGATGCCCTCGAAGGCGAAGAGGGCTACACGCCCATTGAGCAGACGGCCATCCGCCCGACCTTAGACGTGAACGGCATCTGGGGCGGCTACACCGGCGAAGGTGCCAAGACAGTTTTGCCCTCCAAGGCTTTCGCCAAAATCAGCATGCGCCTCGTGCCTCACCAGACTTCCGACGAAATCACGGAACTCTTCAAAAATCACTTTGAGCGCATCGCGCCGCCTTCGGTCAAGGTCGTAGTCAAGCCGCATCACGGCGGTGAGCCGGCCGTAACGCCCATTGACACCCCCGAGTACAAGGCCGGCGAACAGGCCATGGAAAAGACCTTCGGCAAAAAGCCCCTGCCCCTGCGATCGGGAGGCAGCATCCCCATCGTTGCCCTGTTCGAAAAAGTGCTGGGCGCCAAAAGCATCCTGCTGGGCTTCGGCTTAGACAGCGACGCCATCCACTCGCCCAACGAGCACTTCGGCCTCTTCAACTTCAAAATCGGCCTCAAAACGATACCCTGGTATCACCACTTCTACCGCGAATTGAAAAAATGACTTATTTTGTGCCCTGCGGCTTGACTGCAGGGCACAAAAACCATAAGTCATGGAGCAATTTCTACACTTCTTTGAAACCATGCCCCTCTGGATGAAAATGGGCTGGTTGGCCTTTTGCATAGGCTTTTTCTGGCTTATCGAGGGCGTATATACCTTCCGGAAAACGCCTTATCCCAAAGGGAAGCACGCCCGTACCAATTTCATCCTCCTCTTTTTCGTCTTGCTGATCAATGTGCTTTTCGGCATCCTGCTGGCCCTGGTTTTCAAGTGGTTAGACCAATCCGGCTTCGGCCTGCTGCCACACATAGACGCTCCGGTATGGGTGGAGCTCATCCTCGCCCTGCTGGCTTTGGATTTGATCGCGCAGTATTTCGTGCATTTTCTCCTGCACAAAGTCAAATGGATGTGGCGTCTCCACATGACACACCACACCGACAAAAACGTGGACGTTACCACCGGAACGCGCCACCACCCCATAGATTTCATCATCCGCGAGACCTTCGCGCTCATCGCCGTCATACTCATGGGCATGCCCCTCTCTTTCTATTTCTTCTACCGCATTTTGACCATCCCATTCACCTATTTCAACCACGCCAACATCTCCCTCCCCCTTCGCTTAGACAAAGCCCTCAGCCTGCTCATCGTCTCCCCACACATGCACAAATTCCACCACCACCGCGAACGCCCCTGGACCGACAGCAACTACGGCAATGTGCTCTCCATCTGGGACCGCCTCTTCGGCACCTTCGTCTATGACGACCCCACTAAAGTCGTCTATGGCTTAGACATAGCCGATCACATACCCGATATGGATGTGGGGAAGCAATTGAGTCTGCCGTTTGATGAGACGGTGAAGGCGGGAGTTTAGTGTTTAGTGTTTAGCGTTTAGCGTTGGTTTATTGTTTAGTTGGGTATTTAGTTGGGCGGGCTTTAGCCCGTCAATTAGTACAGCGGGCTTTAGCCCGCAAAGTGCAGTCAACGCTAAACACTAAACGCTCAACGCTCAACGCTCAACACTAAACACCACAAAAAAAGCCCGTCTTGCAAACTGCAAAACGGGCCACTCACACTATGTAATTACTCAAAATTACCAAATTTAACGTTCAAACAGCCTCAAATCCTCACAGCACGTTTGTGGAAGCAACAGTCAGGCAGAAAATGACGTATGGCAGATTGCCACAGAAGCCTCACCAACTGCTTCACAAAAGCAAGACGATCATCACCTTATCATAGTAGAAGAAAAAGAAACTGCAGGCAGTGCGT
The DNA here is from genome assembly GCA_027030635.1 of Saprospiraceae bacterium. GTDB lineage: Bacteria > Bacteroidota > Bacteroidia > Chitinophagales > Saprospiraceae > WGBN01. Next base: position 5,021 of record JALVES010000114.1, read on the forward strand.
GAAAGGGAATAGAAAAGGGGGCCTGCTTCGCTGGTGTCTGAAGTATTTCAAACGCGTTTCTACAATCGGTTTTGGGATGATCGCTGAGCAAACTAAAGAGCCAAGCCATCGCTCACGCCCGCTTATCGCTCATGTCTCGCTGCAAAGATAAGCTACATAGTTCAAAAAAGCAAAATATTTCTGCTTTTTTTTGAAAAGCGCTCCCGCAGACAGAAAACGGCAGCTTTGCTCAAGGCTACGGGTAAAACAATTTTTCCTGTACTTTTGACGCGCTTTTGCCGTACTTTTGCGGCACAAAAAGAAACGCACATGCCTACGGCCACACAAACCGCCATCAACTACCGTCGCGGCCGCCTCAGCGATGCCACGCTTTTGATGCTCTATAAGCGCATGCTCCTGCCCCGCATGATCGAAGAAAAAATGCTCATCCTGCTGCGGCAGGGCAAGATCAGCAAGTGGTTTTCGGGCATCGGCCAGGAGGCCATTGCCGCCGGCGCTACGGCAGCCATGGAACCCGACGAAATGATCTTCCCCATGCATCGCAACCTCGGGGTCTTCACGGGGCGCGACATCCCGCTCTTTCGCCTCTTTTCACAGTGGCAGGGCAAGGCTGCGGGCTTCACCAAAGGACGCGACCGCTCTTTTCACTTCGGAGCGCCCGAGTACCACATCGCAGGCATGATCTCCCACCTCGGCCCCCAGCTCTCTCTGGCTGATGGCACAGCCCTGGCCCACAAGCTCAAAGGCGAGCAAAAAGCAGCCCTCGCTTTCACCGGCGAAGGCGGCACCAGCGAAGGCGAGTTTCACGAAGCCCTGAACGTGGCCGCCGTCTGGGACCTGCCCGTCATCTTCCTCATCGAAAACAACGGCTACGGCCTCTCCACCCCCACCCGCGAGCAGTACCGCTGCGAAAAACTCGCAGACCGCGCCCGTGGCTACGGCATCAAAGGCGTGCAAATAGACGGCAACAACATACTCGAAGTCTATACCCGCCTGCGCAAAATCAGCGCCGAAATCCGCAAAAACCCGCAGCCCGTACTCGTCGAAGCCCTTACCTTCCGCATGAGAGGACACGAAGAAGCCTCCGGCACCAAATACGTGCCCAAAGAACTCATGCAACACTGGGCCCAAAAAGACCCCATCGCCAATTACGAAAAATACCTGCTCTCCATAGGCCTGCTCGATGAAGACCAAATCGCCTCCATCCGCAAAGCCTTCAAGGAGGAAATCAACCGCAGTTGGAAACAGGCAGATGCCGAGCCGCCGGTCAGCTCCACTCCCGAAGCCGAAGAAGCCGACCTCTTCGCGCCCTCTCCGGTGGACGTCAACGACCGGCCCTCCCTGCGCATGAAGGCAACGACAAGCGGCAACGGCTCCTCCTCAGGCAATAAAGACCTTCGCCTCGTAGATGCCATCTCCCAAGCCCTCGGGCAAGCCATGGAAAAACACCCCGAGCTGGTGCTCATGGGCCAGGACATCGCCGATTACGGGGGCGTCTTCAAAATTACGGAAGGCTTTGTGAAGCGCTTTGGCAAAGAGCGGGTGCGCAACACGCCCATTTGCGAAAGCGCCATCGTAGGTGCAGCTTTAGGCCTTAGCTTTCGCCAAATGAAATCCATGGTGGAGATGCAGTTCTCCGACTTCGTCAGCGTGGCTTTCAACCAAATCGTCAACAACCTCGCCAAACTGCACTACCGCTGGGGGCACGCGCCCGATGTGGTTATACGCATGCCGACAGGCGGTGGCGTAGCTGCCGGCCCTTTCCACTCCCAAAGTACGGAAGCCTGGTTTTTCCACACGCCCGGGCTGAAGCTCCTCTACCCCTCTACGCCCTATGACGCCAAAGGCCTGCTGTTGGCCGCCTTTGAAGACCCCAATCCGGTGCTCTTTTTCGAACACAAGGCCCTGTACCGCTCCGTCAGCGGCCCCGTGCCGGAGGAATACTACACCCTCCCCATCGGCCTGGCCCGCCAGGTGCGCCAGGGCGGGCAAGTCAGCATCCTCACCTACGGCATGGGCGTGCGCGAAGCCGTCAAAACCTGCGACGAGCTCGGCATCTCTGCCGACATCATAGACCTGCGCAGCCTCGCTCCCCTCGACTGGGAAACCATCGAGCAAAGCGTGCGCAAAACCAATCGCGTGCTGCTGCTGCACGAAGACACCCTCACCGGCGGCATAGGAGCCGAGCTGGCAGCCCGCATCTCCGAACGCCTCTTCGACCAACTCGACGCCCCCCTCATGCGGGCCGCGTCTTTAGATACTCCGGTGCCTTTCGCGCCCGTTCTTGAAGAGCAATTCATGCCCTTCAAACAACGCCTGCCCGAAGCCCTGAAAAAACTGATAGCTTATTGAAGCTGAAAACGCAAAAAACAAACGAGCAATGAACATCAAAGACCTGGTCTCCATCAGTGGCATGTCCGGCCTGTACAAACTGGTCGGCACCCGCAAAAACGGCATCATCGTAGAAGACTTCGACAACGGCAAACGCCGCTTCGTCCCCATGCGCAAACACCAGTTTATGCCGCTCGAAGGCATCGCCATCTATACCTACACCGATTCCGTGCCACTTAAAGAAGTGCTGGAAAAAATGCTCGCCCTCGGCGAAGACGGCATGCCCGAAGCCAAAGCCGATGCCCAAACACTCCGGAACTACTTCAACACCGTCTTGCCCGAGCACGACCCCGACCGCGTGCGCACCGGCGACATCACCAAAATCATTAAGTGGTATCACTTCCTCAAAGCGCAAAACCTGCTCACCGCTGCCGATGAAGAAGAGTAAAAAACGCAGCTTCCCAAACCCAACCCGCTTTTAAAATGGAAGAACAAAAGCAGAAAAAAAATTGGCGAGAGCGACTCAAACACACCTACCGCCTCGTCATCATGAACGAGGAAACCTTTGAAGACGTAGCCTCCTACCGCCTCTCCCTGCTCAACGTCTATGTGCTCCTCAGCAGCATCATCGTGCTCGTCACCATAGGCGTCGTGCTCTTCATCGTGCTGACGCCCGCCAAACGCCTCATCCCCGGCTATGGCGAAGCCAATGCCCTGCCGGAACTCGTGGAAATGAACCGCGAACTCGACTCCCTCGAAGCAGCCCTGCAGGCTCAACGAATCTACACAGACCACTTCCGGCGCATGCTCGCAGGAGAAGTCGAAACCGTCCAGGACATCCAAAACGAACCGGTAGAATTCCCCGACAGCGCCCTCGACATCCAACGCATTCCCGAAGACGAAGAAATACGCAGAGAAGTAAGCCTGGCAGAGCTGCAAACAACACCCGTCAACAACGAACTCATCTCCCGATCTGCCGATCTGCCCTTAGAGCAAATGTACTTCACAGCCCCCATCAGGGGTGAAATCAGCAGCCGCTTTGACCTCGACAAAAAACACTTTGGGATAGATGTTCTGGCGCCCAAAGACAGCCCCATCAAAGCAGCACTACCCGGGCGAGTCATCTCCGCCAGCTGGAATTCTGACACGGGCTTCACCATCATCATTCAACACGCCAACAACGTAGTTACAGAATACAAACACAACTCGGCTCTGCTCAAAGAAACAGGCGATTTCGTCAAAGCCGGCGAGGCCGTGGCCATCATCGGCAATACGGGCGAACAAACCAACGGAACGCATCTGCACTTCGAGCTCTGGCACAACGGCCAGGCGGTAAACCCCGAAAAATACATCAGCTTTCATTAAAAACACACTCGGCACTTTTTCCTTCACGGCAAGAACCTCTCAAATATGAAATACGGCATCGTAGTCTTCCCCGGCTCCAATTGCGACGACGACATGGTACACGCCGCCGGCAAGGTGCTCGGGCATACGACCTATAAACTCTGGCACAAGGACGAAGACCTGCGCGATTTAGACCTGCAGCAAGACTGCATCGTCTTGCCCGGCGGATTTTCCTATGGAGATTACCTGCGCGCCGGAGCCATTGCGCGCTTCTCCCCCATCATGCAGTCTGTGGCGGCTTTCGCCAAACGGGGGGGACGTGTACTGGGCATTTGCAACGGCTTTCAAATCCTCTGCGAGGCGGGCCTGCTGCCGGGCGTGCTGCTGCGCAACAAAAACCAACAGTTCATCTGCCGCAACCTCTTCATTCGCACCGAAAGCCGGGCTTCCTTCCTTACCTCCCATTTGCCGAAAGGCAAAGTCCTCAACATCCCCATCGCCCATGCCGAAGGCCGTTACTATGCCGATGAAACCACCCTCCGGCAACTGCGCGACAACGACCAAATCCTCTTTCGCTACTGCACCGCAAAAGGCGAAGTAAACGAAGCCGCCAACCCCAATGGCTCCATAGACCACATTGCCGGCATCTGCAATGAAGAGGGCAACGTAGTCGGCATGATGCCCCATCCCGAACGCGCCGTGGAAGAACTGCTCGGAAGCACAGACGGCAAAACCCTACTGCAATGGGCCTGAAATGCAGGGTGCATAAATTCGGCGGCGCCTCCGTGCGCCATGCAGAGGCCATCCGGCAGGTAGCCGGGATTATGCAACAAACTGCCGGTAAGGAAAAAGGGCAAGTGCTCGTCATTTCCGCCATGGCCAAAACCACCAATGCCTTAGAAGAAGTAACCCGCCGCTTTTTCAAAGGCGAAGAACACCAAATGCAGGACATCCGCACATGGCACTTGGCCGTGGTGGAAGAACTCTTCGCGGAAAAAGCCAGCGAGAAAAAAGCCCTGCTCGAACACCTCAACGACCTCTTCGTAGAAGCCGAGTGGATACTCGAAGAGGAGCCGCCCGAAGATTTCAACTTCCTCTACGACCAACTCGTCTCCCTCGGCGAGCTGCTCTCCACGCGCATCGTGGCAGCCTGGCTCCAAAGCGAAGGCCTGCCCGTAGTCTGGAAAGACGCCCGCGATTTCATCCGCACGGACGAGAGCTTCCGCGAGGGCCGCATCCTCTGGCCGCAAACCACAGAAGCCGTGCGCCGCGAACTGCTGCCGGAAATAGAAAAAGGCCTCTGGCCTCTCACCCAGGGCTTCATCGGCAGCACCGACGACAACTACACCACCACCCTCGGACGCGAAGGCTCTGACTATACCGCCGCCATCCTCGGCCATTGCCTCGATGCCGAGGGCGTAACCATCTGGAAAGACGTCCCCGGCGTACTCACCGCCGACCCCCGCATCTTCGAAAACCCGCTGCGCTTAGACAAACTCTCCTATCGCGAAGCCATCGAAATGACTTACTACGGCGCTCAGGTGCTACACCCCAAAACCATCAAACCCCTGCAAAACAAAAACATCCCGCTGGAAGTGCGCTCCTTTCTGCAACCCACACAAACCGGCAGCCTCATCACCGCCGAGGCCGAAGAAGTCTATCCCCCCATCATCTCCATCGAACGCCAACAGGCCCTGCTCCAAATCTCTACCCGCGACTTCTCCTTCGTGGCCGAACACCACATCAGCTACCTCTTCGACCGCATCGCCCGCCAACGCCTGCGCGTCAACCTCATGCAAAACTCCGCCATCAGCTTCTCCCTCTGCCTCACCGATGTCAATGGAAAAACAGACCGCTTCATCGAAGAAATTAAAGACCTCTTCAATGTCCAAATCCAACGCGACCTGGAACTCATCAACCTCCGCCACGCCCGCCCCGAAACCAAAGAAGAACTGCTCAAAAACCGCCTCGTCCTCTTAGAACAACGCCTCGGAAATACCGTGCAAATGGTCGTCCGAAAATTGCCCCCGGTGAAATATAGAGAATGGAGAATGGAAAATGGAAAATGGAAAATGGAAAATTAAAAATGGATTTCTCCGTGTACACTCCGTGAGCGCCGTGAACTCCGTGGTAAAAAAAAAGGAAGACCCCCAAGCCCGCCTCATAAAACGGACCATCGTGTTAAACGGGTCTAAAAATCTGTCAGATTGAGCCTGCCTGCCGGTGAGAGAGCGGAGTCGAACTCCGCGGCAGCAGGCAGGCCCCCCGATCCTTGAGTTTCACCAACAGACAACAGACAACAGACAACAGACAACAGACAACATTTTCCCGATTTCACCGATTAGGCCGATTTCACCGATTTCACCAACCCACCCCCCCAACACTAAACACTAAACACTAAACGCTAAACACTAAACCGTAAACTGTAAACTGTAAACTGTAAACCAACAAAAAACTCACCTCAACAAAGTAACATCCCCCTTCAGCACATGCACTTCGCCATCTCCGAGGTCGTACTCTATGTAATAGACATACACATCCGAGGGTGCCGGTTGGCCGTTTTGCATTCCATCCCAGACGGGGAGGCCGGTATCGGCGGCATCATAGACCAATTGGCCCCAGCGGTTATAGACCCGGAAGGCGAGTACATCCACGCCCTCGCTGGTGTAGAGGTGGAAATTGTCGTTTAGCCCATCTCCATTCGGTGTGAAGAGGGAGGGGATGGCCACAGCCGTGGGAATCACATAGACCAAGACCGAAGTGGTATCGGTACAGCCATAAATGTCGTCTATGGCGATGGCCGTATAGCTCACATAGCCCTCTTCCTCCACCACCGGCGCTTCCACGATGATTTGCTGGCCCTGGCCTACGGGATTGCCCTCGCTCTCCCATTGGAAGCTGCCGCCCGTGATGAGCGGATCGGTCAGCATGCTTAGGGCGACCTCCTGACCGATATACACGGTATCGGGCTCGGCCTCGGCTGTGAGCACAAAGCCGGTAGAGACATCCACAAAAAGGGTGTCCGAAATGGTGAAGCAACCTCCGGCATCCGTGAAGGAAACCACATAGCTGGTGGGCAGCGTTGGCGAAACCACGATCTCAGAACCGCTTTCGCCGCCGGGCTCCCAGACGTAATCGCCGGATACGCCCCCATTTGCCGAAAGGCTGATGGAATTGCCAAGACAAATCGCCGCATCTCCACTGGTGGTGAGCTGCGGCTGCGCAACCACCTCAACCAACACGGAATCTACAACAGGGTCGCAGTCGAGGTTTTGGATGCTGAGGTAGTAATATTGCGTCTCTGCCGGTTGTACTTCGGGCTGGGCCTCGGTTGAAATGAGCTGCCCGGAGGCATCGCTCCAGCTATAGGTGTAGTCGGGATTGGCTTGCGCCAAATTGAGCACAATGCTCTCACCCTCGCAAATCACGGCCGGATCGGGAAACTCGTACTCGGGCTGAGAGATTACAGTTATTTGCACTGATGCTTCTACCGGACACTCCCCATCGGCCTCTGCCGAGACCATGTAAATGACAGAAGTCGTGGGAAAAGCTATGGGATCGGGGCAATCGGCACAACTCAGGCTGCCGGCCGGCTCCCACTCGTAACTTTGACCGCCTTCCACAAAGGCCGTGAGCTGAACACTGTCGCCCGGGCAGATCGTGGCCTGTTGAGGCGTAACTTCCAGGGCAGAAGCTTCAATGACGTTGATGGTAACCTCCTCTGCATCCGTACACTCGCCGTTTTGCGTAAGACGCACATAGGTGATGGTATCGTTCGGCTGAACGAGCAGGTTGTACAGCGAATCGCCGGTGAGCATACCCTCCTCGGGCGTCCACTGGAAAGTGATGTTGGGGAAGTGTGCCGGCTCGTAAATGGGCGATTGCAACAAGACCAGCTCGCCCTGACAAATGGTGGTGTCGGAGGGGAAAACGCTCAGGTCGGCAGGCAGCGAATCCACTGCCACGTAAAAGCTGTCGGAGCGCACGCAGCCTCCGGTGGAGACCTCTGCGATGTAGAGGGTCGTATTCAGAGGCGCGGCCGTCGTCTGGGGCGAAGAAGGCGATGCCAGGGAGCCGTCATCCGGCATCCAGGTGAAATTCAAATCTGCGGGTTGCACATTGGCCTGTAAGTCAATGACTTCGCCCTGGCAGATTGCCAGACTGTCTTCAGCCGGCGCCTGGATGGCCACGCTGATGTTGACCACCTGCACATCTACGGTATCGTAAGCAAAACAGCCGTCGCGCGAAGCAGCGAGGATAAATTGTGTATCCCCTGAGGGAAAGGCTGTGGGATTGGCCGAAGCCGGATCGTCTATCTCTCCGGCCGGGCTCCAGGCGTACATTACCCCCGCCTCCTCCTCGGTATAGCCAAGCAGGATGGAATCCCCTTCGCAAATGGTGGTGTCGGATTGCACATTCAGTACCGGAGGCAAATTGACCTCCACCAACACGCTGTCCTGCGAAGGCATGGGGCAGCCGGAAAGGGTGTTTTGAATTTCGAGATAGTAAACCGTGGTTTCCGAAGGCGTTACCGTGGGATTGGCCTCCGTAGAAGCAAAGCCCGGAGGTTCGGAACTCCAGGAATAGGTCATGCCGGGCACGGCATCGCCACCAATGCTGACCGTATCGCCCACGCAGATCTGCAGATCGTCCGAAATGTTGTATTGAGCTGCCTCCTGCGGGAGCACAGTCAGCGTCATCTGGTCGCTGAGGGTGCATTCCGGCCCCAGCAGCGTAACGGTATAGGTGAAGTTGCCCGCCTGGGTAGCCGTTACCACCGGATCGGGGCAATCGGTACAGCTCAGCGTGCCTGCGACGCCACTCCAGACATAAGTGGCATTGGGGTAGTCGCTGCCCGCCACAATTTGAATGTCTTCGCCCAGGCAAACAGTGAGGTCGGGCCCGGCATCTACATCAAAAACATATACCGTAACGGCAATGGTGTCGTCATAGCAAACGCCATTGACTTTGGCGAAGTAAGTCGTGGTCTCCGCAGGCGTAGCTATGGGATGGGGGCAGGCCGTACAGCTCAGCGTGGGGTCGTCTTCCCAAAAGATGTTGTCGCTGGCGCCGATGATGCCCAACTCAACAGCCTGACCGGCACAGATGGCCGTATCGCCTCCTTCCACCTGGAAATCATTGGGTGCCTGCAAAACGGCAGGATCGGAAGGCGACCAATCTATCTGGATGTTGCCGCTCTGAATGGCATTGCCCCAGTCGTTGATCAGCACGGCATAGACCTCG
>JALVES010000115.1 GCA_027030635.1 Saprospiraceae bacterium
GTTCACGGAGAGGAGCATTTTTCATTTTCCATTTTCCATTTTCTCTTCAGGCAGCAAAACACGACTTTTTGCGTTCCTCCAATATAAACCCACGCTCAAAAAAGCCGCGATGCGAAGCGAGCGTAAAATCACATTAGAATGCTTGCATTCCACATTGCGCCGCAGGCGCCACATTAGACGCGCAGCGTCCACATTAGAACGCTTGCGTTCCACATTAGGCGCGTTAGCGCCCACATTAGGCGCCCGGCGCCAAAGGAATCTCCACCCAAAACACACTCCCCACCCCCATCTCCGTTTCAAACCACAGCCGGCCGTTGGCGGCGCGGATGATGTTTTTGGACATGGCCAGGCCGAGGCCGGAGCCGGAGCTTTTTGTGGTGAAGTTGGGGCGGAAGACCTTTTCGCGCAGTTCTTCGGGTATGCCGCTGCCGTTGTCTTGGATGGCGATGCGTACTTTGTCGTTTTGGCGCTTTACGGACAGCCGGATGCGGCCTTGCCGGTCGTTGGGGATGGCTTGGATGGCGTTTTTGAGGAGGTTGTTGAGTACGCGCATGAGTTGGGAGCGGTCGGCGAAGACGTAGAGTTCTTCTTCGGGCAGCTCGAGTTCGAAGGCTGTGTCGCCGCCTTCTTTTTGGAACAGCTCGAAGACCGATTGCACCAGCTCGTTGAGCAGGAAGCGCTCGTTTTCGGGCGGAGGCATTTTGGCATAGCGGGAAAAAGCCGAGGCGATGTTGGCCAGGGTGTCTATTTGCTCGAGAATGCGCTTGCTGACTTTTTCGATCATCTCGGCGGCCATTTGGGGGTCGCGGCGGTGGGCCATCTCGAGATGCTGGATGCTGAGGCGTATGGGCGTCAGCGGGTTTTTAATCTCGTGGGCCACCTGCTTGGCCATTTCACGCCAGGCGCTTTCGCGCTCGCTTTCGGCCAGTTTTCTGGCGCTCTCTTCCAATTTTTTGAGCGTGGCGTTGTACTCGGCGATGAGGGCGCCGACCTCGTCTTCGCTTTCCCAGCTCAGGGGCTCGTTGCGGCCCAGTCTCATGCTTTGCAGGCTGGCACGCAGGTTTTTCAGAGGCTGGGTGATGGATTCCGTTACGCCCAGTGCTACGGAGCTGGTGATGAGCAGCAAAAATACATATACATTGAGCAGCGTACCTATGAAGTCGGCCACCGATTGGCGTACCTCTTCATGGGTGCGGTAGTAGGGAATGCCCAACAAATATTGGCCGTCTAAGCCGAGATAAATGCTCAAAAAGCGTACATCGCGGGTGAGCATGTCGGGATACAATTGCAACTTGCCGGAGCCGGCGTTGTACTGCTGCGCCACGGCGGGATATAGCGCTACCGGCTCCACGAATTGACGCAGATAAATGCCCTTTTCAGAAGATTGCAGCAGGCTGCCGTCGGAGGCGTAGAGGTTGATGTCGAGGCGGTGGCGGCGGGCCAGTTCTCTGATCTTTGGGGCGTAGCCGGTCAGCAGCCTTGCGCTCTCTTTTCCTTTGAGCAGGGGGCGCAGTTCGCTGGTCAGGGTGTTGATGCGTTGGCGTACCTGGCGCTCGCGTTCGATGTCGGCGGCTTTCCGGAAGTACCAGGCGGTGAGCAGGCCGATGGAGAAGAAGGAAAGCAAGGTCAGACCAATCATCCACTCCTGAATGCGATTGCCGAGCGAAGCCTGGCTGAGGCGGCTGAGGTAGAAGCCTTCCGGCAAAAATCCAAAGCGGCGATTCAACACACTCAAAATGAAAATGGCGAGAAACAAGAGCGCAAACAAATACGAAAACAAAGACAAAGGCTTGAGCATGCCCCCCGATTTGCGCCCGATGACCACCAAAGTACCATCGGCTTTGCGGTAAGCGTACTCCAAACGGTTGTTGTCCTGCCGGACGGGTAATAGGCTGTCAACTGGTGGAGGCGATGCCGGGTATTGCTGTAGGGGGTAGTACTCCCGCTCGCTTTGTTCGGCCAATGTGCCGCCGCGGTAAACGGCATAGTCGTAAGCAGGCAGTTCCCTTAAGCCCCGGTAAGGCGGTGTCAGGCCGATTTGGCGGTAGGCCGTGGGAATCCACTTGTTGTTCCTTTGCAGCATCAGAGTCCGGAATTCTTCTCCGGGCTCTGAGGTGGCGCTGTCTTCAGGCGATGCCCTCAGCGGGAGGCTGAAGAGATAGGTTCTGCTCAGGCTGTCCAAAACCCATCGCCCTGCCGGAAGGTCTTCACGGCTCTCTTCTCTCCATACGAAGTCGTAATAAGCGTCGAGATAAAAATGCTTTTCCGTGAAGTCTCGCAGCCAGGCATCCACCTCTTGTTGAGTGGCATTTTTCGGCGGAGTACACTGTTTTAATTCGGCTTCCGCCAAATGGTCGCGAGGGGAGGCCAGTTTGCGGGCGTAAGTTTCCAACAGCAGAACTTCTTTGTGCAGGTTGTACTTGTAGAGCAGCAGCGAAGTAAAACCCGACAGCACGATGAGCCAGCCGATGAGCCAGGTGATGTTGGGCCGGCCGGCATCTATGTAGAAGTCCAACAGGCCAATGAAAACCATGATGCCAATGGCGCTTTCCAAAAAAGGCAGGTGCAGGCCGGAGCTCTTGTAAAGAGGGTAGGCCAGTGTGGTTGCCAGTGCGGCTATGAGCATGCGCTCTATTAAAGAGGCGTTCATTTGCAGCACCGATTGCGCCATGCGATGACTGAACAGGAAGAGCACAAACATGAGCAGCACCACGCCTCCAATGGCCAGCAGGCTGCTCAGGTGAAGATTGAGTACGTTTTCAAAATCAAAGGGGATATCCGATTGTACCACAATGCGCTGCAAGGTCGAGATGATGAGCAGGATGGCGCCCACTACGCTCAGGTAGTACAACAAACTCAAAAGCGCCCGTGCCACGCGCGAAGGTGCCTGAATGGGCACCAGGGGAAATTCCCGCTGAAAGAAAACCACAAGCCACAACAGCAGCCCGATGTTGATGAGCAGTTCGCCCAGAGAACTGTTGACGACCTGGGTCTGAAAAGTGTTTGCAAACAGGGGCAACTCCCTCAAAAAATCAAACCAGCCGCCGTAAATGGACAAAGCCCGCAGTCCGGCAAGGGCGATGAGCAGGAAAAGCAGTCCGGCCCAGGGCCGATAGTTTCGGCTCAGACGGGTGGCGGTCTTGTTGATTTCCAACAGCAGCAAGACGACTGCCGGCACCAAAAAAAGCAGGAGCAAATACAGTTGCAGGCGGTCGGGCGGCAGCTTGGCCGGCGCTGTCAGCCAGGTGATGGCCCGGCCATCGCTGAGGCGTATGGGGTAGTCGGTGGCTGTTTGGGTGAAGCCTACCCTTTTCGGGAAATGCCGTCTCGGGTAGAAGTTGGAATTTGCCCCGGCATTTTCGGGCAGTTGCCAGGCATCCTGCAGAGGGATGAAAGTAACAGCTCTCCACACTCCTCCGGCTGTGCGAAAGCTCTGCCCCTTGATGAGGTAGCGCCCGTTTTTGTATTTGCGGAAGTGGAGCAGATTTTCCTTCTCCCAAAGGTAAGCCAGGCTGTCGTCCGGACTTTGCAGCAGCGGCGCTATGCCCGGGAGCACCCGCCTGTTCAGCCAGTATTGCAGGCGGTTTTCGCGATAAACGGCGATGTTGTAATCGAGCAGGGCGGCTGTTTGGGCTTCCGCCAAATCTCCTTTGCCATTCTGCAGCGCTTCCATGATGGTCTCAAGCTGCCGGCGGGAAAGCTCTTCGCGCTTCTGCAGGTAGCTTTCAATGCTCCTCGCATAGCGCTTCATGCGCAAATCCGGTGTCATAAATTGCTGTACCCCCCAAGCGCAGAGCATGAGAAGCATGAGAAGCAGGAGTCTATGGCGGGTTTTTGATAACATAAAAAGCAAAAGTAATAAATTGAATGGAGAATGGAGAATGAACAGTTGAGGGTTTAGCGTTTAGAGTTGAGCGTTTAGCGTTTTGGGGAAGGCCACTTTGGGGGGGACCCCAAGCCGGCTTCATAAGCCGGGCAAATTTCCGTGTACCCGTGGTGAGTTTACAGCTCCGCCCTTGAGTTCGTATTCAAGCATGATTCAGCTATGATTGCTACGCCCATCACGCGTCACGTTCATCACGTTCGTCACGTTCGTTACGTTCATCACGTTCGTCACGTTCGTTACGTTCGTC
>JALVES010000116.1 GCA_027030635.1 Saprospiraceae bacterium
CGGTTTGTTGCTGTGTCTCGGGCACGGGACGCTGGCCATAGACAACGAAACGGCTTTCTTTACCGGCCTGGCCCTCATCGTGGCCGGCGTGGGCCTGCTCAAGCCCAACATCTCCACCATGGTGGGAGGCTTGTATGAGCAGGGCGATGCCCGCAGGGACAAGGGCTTCTCCATCTTTTACATCGGCATCAACATAGGCGCCATGCTGGCCTCTTTGATTGTGGGTACGGTGGCTTATGCCTATGGCTGGCATTACGGCTTTGGCCTGGCAGGCATCGGCATGTTGATTGGCCAGATCGTCTATATGGCCGGCCAAAAATATTTGACGCAAGTCGGAAACAAACCCGAAAAGAAAGAAAGCGGAGAAGAAAGCAGCCTCATAGACCTTTACAAACAGTTGCCCAAGCACAACGTACCGCTGATCTTTACGGGAGCGCTATTGGCCGGCTCTTTCTACGTACTCTTTGTAAAAAGCCTGCCTTACGGTCTTCTGTTCATCTTCCTCACGGCCATTGCCGCCATGCTGATGATGATCTATCAGGAGTTAGACAAAGTGCAGCGCGATCGCTTTTTGGTGCTGCTCATCTCCTTTATCATCGTCATCATCTTCTGGGGCGCCTTTGAACAAGCCGGCGGTTTGATGAACATTTACACGGAGAAATACACCAACCGCGAGGTCATGGGCATCACCATCCCCGCTGCCGTAATGCAGTCCTGGAACCCGCTGTTCATCATCATCTTTGGCGTACCCGTGGCTGCTTTTTGGCAAAAGCGCAAGATGAAGGGCAAAGAGGCCTCTTCGCTCTTCAAGATGATGGTGGGCCTGATCATCATGGGCTCCGGTTTTCTGTGGATGCGCGGTGCGGCTCTTCAGTATCAGGAAGTGGGGCAATCTGCCCTGTTCTGGCTGATTCTGGCCTATTTGTTCCACACCATAGGCGAGTTGTGTGCCTCTCCGGTGGCACTGTCCTTCATCACCAAGCTGGCGCCGGTGAAATACGCTTCGCTGATGATGGGCGTTTATTTCGCCGTAACCGGCCTGGGCAACAAGGTGGCCGGCATCATTGGAGAATCCGCTACCGAATACGGCGAGCTGGCAGTTTTTACCGGCATTGCCGTTTTCTGCATCGCCATGGGCGCCCTGCTCTTATTGCTGCTCAAGCCCCTCAAGCGCCTCACCCACGGCATTGAGGAAGCCGAGGTCGCCATACCGCCCATTGACAACGAACCTTAAAAAGAAAAGCCTGCTCCTTCATCGGGAGCAGGCTTTTTGCTTTCAGGCACATACAAACGCAGATGCCTGCTATCTGAAAATTACTGAACGATCAGTTTCTGATTCATGACGGATTGTCCATCCGTAGCGGAGACGATGTAGATGCCTTTCGGCAAATCGGATACGCGCAGTTCGATGCTTCCCTGCTGTACCTCTGCCGTACTGCTGTGGTAAACTTCCTGGCCGTTCATGTCCAGCATCCGCACCTGCAAAACCGTGGGCTCATCCAGCTCGTAGGAGAGCAGCGCTACATCCGTAGCCGGATTTGGCGAAAGCCTGAAGGCCTGCTCAAAGAGCTCCTGCTCGGTGGTATTCACCTCGGGCTCGAATTGCAGAATCCAGGGGAAGCCGGCGGCATCCTCGTACTTATGGCTCCACTCGATGTAGTAAGTGGTACCGGCTGTAACCGGCATAGCGGGAATGTAGGCCTGTGTGCCACAGGAATCGTTGTCGTCGTTTTCGGCTATGAGCACCAGGCCGTCGAAGCCGCATTCGCCGGTGTAAATCCATACGCGGGTATCCTCGGTTGTCAGGCCGCAGGAGGTAACGCCCATCATGCCATTGCTCGTCGGCGTAAAGGCATACCACTCAGACTGAGAGTAAGGCGTAGGCGTGCCAAAAGAGCTGGTACCGATGATGGGGCCCGTTATGGCGGCATCGCCATTTACCTGGTCCACCATGACGGTGTCGTTGGCTTCAACGGGGATTGCCGTTTCACAGAAGTCGCCGGCCTCGGCATCTCCGGCTGTGAAGCCCAGCTCGAAATCAAAGCCCGTGCCTTCCCAGCGGTCGTCCCAGCAAATGAGATAGGTCTCTCCGGCAGTAACCAACACTTCTCTGTAAGAGGCATAAGAATTTCCGCCCGGAACCATCTCACAGCGGTCGTCGTTGATGCCTTCCAGGTTCAACTCGGAGCAACCTCCGGAGAAAATCCACACGCGGGTGTCAACGCCTGCACCGCAAGTGGAAAGCGACAAAACGCCGTCGTCGGGAGCCGTCCACTCATACCAGGCGCCTGCAAAACCGCCGGAACCCACCTGGAAGCCGGCACCAAAGCAGGAGACCTCATCTACGGTATAAACGCCCGCAGTGTCTATGGGTATAGCCATGTAGCAGTACTTGCCGGGAGCAGCAGGAGGAATTTGCGCGAAGTAAACGTCATCTACCCAAAAGAAGGTAAAGCCATCCAAGTCATAAAAATCCACAGCTCCAAAGGCCGGGCCCATGCCGTTGGTGTCATTAGATATCCAGCTCAGGGGCCAGGTATAGACGAAGTTGCCGGCGATGAAAAGGGTAACCACGTCATTGTCGGTATCAATGACAAAGCGGACATCGAACCATTCGCCCTGGGGATATTCGAAGAGGAAGGGGCCGTCGGTACCCACAAATAAGCCGCCTACACCTGAAGTGTCAAAGAGCACTTCGAGAGCAAACTCCTGGCCCGGCGTCGTCGTGCGCTGTAAGTTGAAGTAGGCATTGGCGCCATCGGCCACCAGCATATTCCAGTTGAGCAGGTACATGCCCGTATCGCGGTCTCCGAGGAGCAGGACAACATCCTGCGGGCCGCCGCCGGCTGCGCCCTGGAAAAAGATGCTTTGCGTGCCGGAAGAAGAGGCATTGCTGACCACATTGCCATCTTCGGCGCCGCCCTCATCACCCGACCAGGTAGTCCAGTGATCGGCCTGCGGGCCGAGTGCGCCGAGGTCATACGACTCGAAGTCGTCGTTAATAATAACAGCAGGGTCATCGCAAGTGGGCTGGGCCCCGAGTACGCCGCCATATAAGACGCACACACTCAAAATCATCAAAAATTGGTACAAATTCTTCATAGCAGTTGAAATTTAGTGAAAAAAAAAATGCTCAACAGCGAAACATCGCTGAAAAGCCTCAATACCATTTCCCGAAAGGAGAAATGTAACAAAAAAAGGCTTTTATTAACCCGTGAAACCTGACAAATATACACAAGAAAGTGAAACTGCAAATTATTCCCGCAACTTTTTAATGGCCTGCACGCGATTTTTGACTTCCAGTTTTTCGTAAATGTTCTTGATGTGAAATTTTACGGTATTTACCGAAAGGTAAAGTTTCTCTGCGATCTCCTTGTTGGAATACCCCTTCGCAATGGCCGTAAGGATTTCAAATTCGCGCTCACTTAGAGGCGTGAGCAGCAGGCTGTTGAGTTCTTCACGGGAAGAGATGCCCGCAGAACGCTCTCCGGACGAAGAGGCCGAAGCGGACGCTCTTTGGGCGCTTTGCCGTTGTAGTTCTTTGATTTGTGAGAGCAGGCGCATCACCTTGTCTTCCTGCTCTCGCATGCTCCAGCGGTGCCGCTGCCGAAGCAGATAGATGATGCTCAGGAGAGTGATCGTCAATAGCAAAAGGCTGATGAATATCCACTTGCGCTGGCTGCGCATCTGCATCAGTTTTTGCTCTTGTAATTCAGCCTTCAGGGACAACTGCTCCAGTTTCTGTTCCTTGCGCTCAATTTCGAGGCGCTTCGTCAGCGACTGCATCTGCCGGCGGCTTTGGCGTTCGGACAGGCTGTCCTTAATTTCCATGAGTTGCAAAGCCATCTCATAAGCCTCCTCATAAGCCTCCGCCTTCTTTAAGGCATTCATTTTTGCCTTGACGACCTGTGAGAGCTTCACCAAATCTTCATTGTCCCTATGAATGGCTATGGCCCGGTCGAAATAGTCTCTCCCCAGGCCCGTCTGCCCGCGCTGAGAATAAATCGCCCCCAACACCTTATAGGCCTCTCCCCGGCCGCGGGGCTGAATCATCTCGCGCGGATAGGACAAAACGGTATTTAAAAGCTGTTCGCTCTTATCCAGATTGCCCTCATTGTAGTTGT
>JALVES010000117.1 GCA_027030635.1 Saprospiraceae bacterium
GATAAGCCTCGAGCTCCAGGCCGATGGGCAGCATCATAACGGGCCCCTCATACCCCAGCTCTTTGAAACGCAGGAGGTCGCGGCCGGAAATGGGCAACAGCATATCGGCACGATGGAGCTGTTCCAACTCGTAGGCTTTCAGGCGGCGGGCAAGCACTTCGAGATAGCTCCGCTTGAGCAAGTTGCGTTCGTTGGCAGCGATGCGTTCCCAGATTTCATGCTCCACATTGTGAGATCGCAACAGTATTTTTGCTTTTGAGTATTTCCGTATGACATCCACGTAAGGCATCAGGTAGAGCGTCTCCAACAGGACTACATCAAATTCCTCTTCCTGCAGCCATTTTTTGAGCCTTTCGGCAAATGCAGGAACGACAAAGCGACGGATGTGATAAGACTCCCGTGAAAAGACGAGGTTGTACAGGGCCTGCAGAGGTTTGATGCGGTTGTCCACCGGCACCTTATCTACTTTGGCGTAATGCCTGAGGGCTTCGGGCAGGGCATTTTGCTCAAAGCGGTGTTTAATGGTATTCATGGCGAGCAGGCTCACCTCAGCCCCTTCCTGGCTCAGTGCTTTGCTCAAGTGTGTAACAGCTACGGATTCCCCGTCGCGTGCCGGCCAGGGGAATTTCTTACAAAGTTGAAGTATTCTCATTGCGGGTGCTTGTTCGCCTTCTTACTTGGAGTCATCGCCTTTTTCCCAGAGGTTGTCGTCGGGATTGATGTCCGCTATGCGACCGGCGGGGCCCAGCTCGACGGAAACGATTTTCTTGGTTTTCACAGGGATTTCAAAGGAGTAAGAGGGGTTTGTCCAGGGCCAGTCGGGCAAGACTTCCCAACGGACGCCTTTGGGGTCTTCTGTTTTTTCACCGACCATCATGCGCAGGGGGATGGTATAGCGCAGGGTTTTGCCCTTTTTGAGGTGGACGATTACATCCACAGGCATGGGCATGGGTTCTTTGCGCCTGAGCTCAATCCTGGTATTTTTTTTGCCGGAAGGCGAAACAGAAGCTATGCTGTAATCCAGCGGCTTGGTGGAGGCAATCCAGTATTGCCAATACCAGTCCAGCTCCATATCGCTCTCCTTCTCGGCCACGCGAATAAAATCCTGATCGGTGGGATGCTTGAACTTCCACTCGTCGAAATAGCGCAACATGGTGCGCTCAAAAGCGGGTTCGCCGATGATGTATTTGAGTTGGTGCAGAAACAAAGCGCCCTGTACGTAAGAGCCTACGCCATAGGCGTAATTGGTGGAGAAGTGATCGGCATGGGTAGTGAGGGGTTCGGCGACTCCGCTTTGCAGATAAGCCGTGTAAGTTGAGATATCGGAGAGATGGGGATTTTCCTCGGGCTTCATGCCGGGCAACATGCCTTCGGCCTTGAGGAAGTTCATCACTTCATCGCTGAAATAACTGGTGAAGCCCTCGTCCATCCAGGCGTAGAGGCTTTCGTTGGTAGCCAGTATTCCATAGTACCAGTTGTGAATCAGCTCGTGTACGGAGACGCCTACCAGGCTGCGCAGAGGGCGTTCGCCGGTGATGAGGGTGAGCATGGGGTACTCCATGCCGCCATCGCCGCCCTGCACGAAGCTAAATTGCTTATAGGGATACTGCCCGCAGTGGGCGTTGAGGTAATCGAAGGCGCGGTTCATGATGCGTGGGAGGGCTTCCCAGGCTCCTTCGTTGTAGTCGGTCTTTTGATAGAAGAAGTGCAGGACCAGGCCGTCCTTGCGCACATAAGTGGTGTGGGTGTAGTCGGGGTCGGCAGCCCAGGCAAAATCGTGGACGTTTTCGGCCTTGAAATGCCAGCTCAGCACGCCGGTGTTGGAGCGTTTGACGGCCTGGCCCTCTTTTTCGTAGCCATAGCCGATTTCTTCGGGATTTTGCAAGTAGCCCGTAGCTGCAAGGATGTAGGCCTCATCTATATGGATGGTTACATCAAAATTGCCCCAGACGCCGTAAAATTCGCGGCCTACGTAGGGGTCCACATGCCAGCCCATGTAGTCGTATTCGCAGAGTTTGGGGTACCATTGAGACATGGAGTAGGCGATGCCTTCGCTGTTGTCGCGGCCCGAGCGGCGTATTTGGAGGGGTACCTGGGCCTCAAATTTCATATCGAGCGTAGTGCTTTCACCCGGCTTGACGGGATGCTGCAATTGCACTTCGAGTATGGTTCCTTCCACTTTATAGAGTACGTCTTTGCCATCTTGTTTGAGGGAGAGGATGTGGTGCCAGCCCTGCTCCTCGGGTTTGAGCGAAGCGATGCGCGAGCCCACCCTGCGGTCGGCATCGGGCAGGTTTTGGGAGCGCACGTCCATCATGCTCCCGGGCTGGAAGGCGTTGAAGTAAAGGTGGTAAAAGACGCGGGTGAGTTCGTCGGGGGAGTTGTTGGTGTAAACGAGGCGCTGTGTTCCTTTAAACTGATGTTTTGTAACATCAAAGTTGATTTCCATTTGATAGTCCACCTTTTGTTGCCAGTAGCCGTAGGGAGGAGGGACAGATTGCGGGTTACGGGCCAAAGCAGTGAACGGGAGGCTCTGAAAGAGGAGCAGGAGTACGGCGAATGCGCCAAGAGGGAGAAATCTCTTCATGTGCGAACAATTTTCTGAAGGCCCAAAGATAGGCATTCTCGCCCTGTCTCACGGCCCCGGATAGCAAAATGTCTTTGACTTTTCACAATAAACGAATGCAGTTGGCTTGGTGTTGCTCGGATAGAAGTTGTATCTTTGCCGGAAAACAAACAAAGATGAACGTTTTGTCGAACAAGAAGACCTGGCTCACTGCCACTGTTTTGATTTTGCTGGCCGCGCTCAGTCGCCTGCTCCCCCACCCTCCCAACTTTACGCCTTTGACGGCCATGGGTTTGCTGGGCATGGCTTATCTGCGTCCGCGTTGGGTCGCTTTGGTCATACCTTTTGCAGCGCTCTGGCTCAGCAACCTGCTGCTGGACAATCTGCTGTATGCCCAATACTACGACCACTTCATGTGGTTTTCGAATCCGGGCGTTTACCTCAGCTTTCTGCTGGTCATGGGCTTGGCCTGGCTGGCTTTCCGTCGGCCTTCTGCCTTGGAAGAAAGCGCAAAATCAGTCTTCAGTCGCCTGGGTTTGACGGCCGTGGGTGCCTCGCTGCTGTTTTGGCTGTCGTCTAATTTTTTCGTCTGGCTTTCTTCCGGCATGTACCCCAAGACAGTCGCCGGCTTAGGTGCCTGTTATACAGCGGCGCTGCCTTTCCTGCGCAATGGTTTGGCAGGTGATGTGTTCTTCACGGCAGTGCTGTTTGGCGCTTTTTATTTGCTCAACCGCACATCTTTTTCTCCTGCTTCGCAGGGCGAAAAAAATTGAAAAAGAAAGGCGCCTGCGGGCGCCTTTCTTTTTCTCGGCAATCAATCCTCACAAATTGCGATTATAAGCCTCGACCAGATTTTGAGCGATGGCCTCTGCAGGGCGGCCCTCGATGTTGAAGCGCTCGAGGAAGTGTACCAGTTTTCCATCTTTAAACAAAGCGATGGAAGGCGACGAGGGCGGATAGGGCAACATGTACTCACGGGCGCGGGCCGTGGCTTCGCGATCCACACCGGCGAAGACCGTTACCAGCTCATCCGGCTGCTTTTCCCCTCCCAGCGACATGATGGCCCCCGGACGGGCATTGGCCGCAGCACAGCCGCAAACGGAATTGACCACCACCAGCACGGAGCCTTCTTTTTTGCCCAACACTTCATCTACCTCTTCGGGCGTGGTCAAAGAGCGGAAGCCGTACTTGTTCAGCTCTTTCGCCATGGGCGCGGTGAGTTCTACAGGGTACATATTGGATGCTTTTTTGGATTCACAAAAGTCGGTTTACTGAGATGTAACGCAGGAGAGGAGGAAAAGTTTTGAGGTGAGGGGGGATTATGGGGCTTTTTTGGGGTGGGGTTCGCGCGCGCGTGCGCGTGTGGGTGTGTGCGCGCGCGTGACGCGCGCGCGCGAGACATGTCATGTCTGTAAGACATGACATGTCTGCAGCAAACAGTGCTTACACATCCACCCCTGCTCCACCCCCTCAAAACCACCCCTAAAAACCCCCTCTCTCACCCCCCAAAAGAACCATCTCCCATCCCCCGAAAAAAGCCTCTTCAAGCGCCCAAAA
>JALVES010000118.1 GCA_027030635.1 Saprospiraceae bacterium
TCGTTGTAGTGTACGGAAGCGTATTTTTTGTCGTCAGTGGTGGTCGGCATGGCGGTGAGGTTTGGTTTGGGAGTAAAGATAGGGGTTTGTGGGGAAATGTGGGCGCGAAGCGCCTAATGTGGAACGCTTCGCGTTCTAATGTGGAGGCCTGGCGGCCTCTAATGTGATTTTACGCTCGCTTTCGCATCGCGCGCCCCCATTACGATTACGCGATGCGAAGCGAGCGTAAAATCACATTAGAACGCTTGCGTTCCACATTAGGGCCGCAGGCCCCACATTAGGCGCGTTAGCGCCCACATTCCCCCCCCTTTTTATTCAAGTAAACATCTTACAAAAGAAACTCCATATCAACCACTTCAACCCCCTTCTTCATCCGGAAGGCTTGCTTTACGGGGGCGATGACGAAGGTTTGGTCAGGTTGGACTTCTTCCAGCGCGTGCCAGAAGCTTCTGCTCAGGGTGGGAGAAGATGAAGCTTTTATTTCAAAGGCCAAAGTTTCCTTGCCTCTGACGAGGAGGAGGTCTATTTCAGAACCGGAGGAGGTGCGATAGAAAAAAGCATCCCTGCCCGGGAACTTTTGCAGGAGGTTTTCTATGATGAGGCCCTCGTAAGAATACCCGAAGACGGGATGGGCAAACAACTCTTCGTAGTTTTGAATTCGAAGCAGGCTGTGCAAAATGCCGGCATCGCGGATATAGACTTTGGGGCGCTTCACCAGGCGCTTTTTGCTGTTGGCATGCCAGGGGGGGAGAAACCTCAGCATAAATGTTTTGTGCAGCACATCGGTATAATGGCGAACGGTATTGTGGCTCAGCCCCAAGGCATTTGCCAACTGGGAAAAATTGATGAGCTGGCCGTGCAAATGGGCGAGCATTTTCCAAAGGCGATTTAAGGTGGCCGAAGGCAGATGAAAGCCAAAGGATGATAAATCCCGCTCTAAAAAAGTGGTGGTAAAATTTTCTAACCACTCAAGTGACGCCTCGTCATCCGAAGAGAGCAATGCCCGTGGGAAGCCCCCCCTGAAGTGGTAAGTTTGCCAATCGCATTGCCCCTGCACTTCCTTCCACACAAAAGGCGGCAGTTCAAAATAAGCAATCCTGCCGGCAAGGGTCTCTGATGACTGCCTCAACAAATCAGGAGATGCCGAGCCCAGAATCAAAAAGCGCCCAGTGAAGGAAGGGTCGTCCACGATGCTCCGAATAATGGGGAAAAGCCCCGGGCGCAACTGGATCTCATCCAGACAAATGATCTTGTCTTTGTGCAGCATAAAGAAATCTTCGGCTTCGCTCAGCAGTACGCTGTCGGAGGGGCGTTCTAAATCCAGGTAAATATTTCTATGAAAAGCCTCTGTAAGATGCCGGGCCAAAGTAGATTTACCAACCTGCCGCGCACCTATGATGGCCGTAACGGGGTGGTTCTCTAAACTGCGCCGGATGCGCTCTGTCAATATGCGGGGTATATACATCGCTGTATTTTTTCCCGACAAAAATAGATAAAACTTTGCAAACTGTAAGTCTGACTTACAATTTGCAAAGTTTGGTGTTTGCCCAAAAAATTGAAAGGCATAATTTTGCAGCTGTTTTGTAAACACTCTTATTCAAACCTGCAGACGATGAAAACAGGATGGATTCTTTTCGGCATTCTGATTGCGACTTCGGGAACTGTTGCTCAGACGACCTACTACGTTTCTCTACAAGGCGATGACAGCCATTCCGGCTTGAGTGAGGCCCAGGCATGGCGGACGATCAGCTATGCGGCTTCATCGGAAAGTCCGGTCGGGCCGGGGGATACTGTTTACATCAAAGCCGGAGATTATGGCGATGAGTATGTCGTCTTTGAAACCAGTGGAGCACCGGGCGCTCCCATCGTCTTTGAAGGCTATCGGGAAACACCGGGAGATCAGCCTGACCTCAACTGGGCGTATGGCATCAACATGGAGACAGATGCTTCTGTGATGCCTCTGCTTGACGGTGCAGACAGAACTACAGGTACGGCCCTGGATATGGAGGAACGTCAATACCTCGAAATCCGAAACTTCCAAATCAAAAATTATGAGGTCGGAATATACGCTCCTTATGCCCACCACCTCCTATTAGAGAACATTATTGGCATGTATTTTGGAGACCAGACCGCCGAGTACGACGGCAGGGGGATTGCATTGGGGCCTTCGGCCAGTCACAATGACCTTTTCAATTGTACCATTTACAATGCCTGTGCAGAAGGCATTTCCATAGAGGGAAACAAACACTATTTGCAAAATTGCAAAGCTTATAGCGATGATTACCAGCACGGCGATGAGGGTGCCATGGACTACTACATCCACATCGCGGGAAATGAAAACACCCTGGTGGGCTGCTATGTAGAGCGGGTAGGAGACCTGCCTCACGTCGGGCATGGCATAGACTTAAAGACTGACTGTGAAAACAATCTCCTTTTGAATTGCATCTCCAAAGGCATGAAGTACGATGGATTTGAATTGCGGCACAGAGGTGTGAAGTACAACATCCTTGAATCGTGTATAGCCATTGGTTGTGGCTATGGCATACGCGATGGCGCGAGTTTTAACCAAATCAAAAACTGCAAATCTCAAAATGCCGTTTACGCCATCATGTTTTACGATACCTCAGAGGACGGTGGTGCGCAGTATGCCGGAAAACACAACGTTTTTGAAAATTGCATTTTCGAAAACGCGACGGATGCTGTAATCAACTTCCTGGCTTACGAAGAAGTCTCCCCCGCCGATTCCAATACCTTCGTCAATTGCCTTTTCTACGGAGGTGATTATCTGTTCAATTGCGATCGCGAAAACAACGACAATGCCATGATAAACTGCATTGTAGCCAATGTGGACAATTATTACCGCACTGCTTACGATCAGGATGAGGAGTATCCGCTGAATTTCTCTTTCGCCTACTCCGATTTTTGGGACAACGGCTTTTCAGCTCCAACGGGAACAAACCTGTTGACTTCTGATCCCCAATTTGCAGATGCTGACAACCACGACTACCACTTACAGCCTGGTTCTCCCTGCATTGATGCCGGCACCTCAGAGGGAGCACCTCTCTTTGATTTTGAGGGTCATGAAAGGCCTCAGGGCAATGGAATAGACATTGGCCCGTATGAATATACGACTTCATCAGGCGTTTTCGATGAGCATGCAGCTGATGGCAGCATCAGGCTCTATCCCAACCCCTGCACAGAGGTGCTGTTTGCAGCGTGCCCGAATGTTGAATTCCCGGCCATCGAAATATTCGATGTTTTGGGACGCAGATACACTTCATACGTTCACAAAACACAGCTCGACAAAACGACCATCAGGCTGGATTTGTCCGGTTTAAAGAGGGGGGCTTATATCATCAAAGCAGGAGGTTTTGCCCGCCGGATATACAAATGGTGATCGTAGCATTGTCGTGCTCAAAGTTCCCCACTTCCTCAAAAAATCCCTACATTTGCAATTTACCATCTCACTTGTAGATAACCAGGCATGACGATTCAATTCTGCGGAGCTGCTCAGCACGTTACGGGCAGCGCTCATTTGATCACTTTAGACGACGGGTACAAAATCCTGCTGGATTGTGGCCTCTACCAGGGATACGATGAGGATATGGAACAGTTCAACACCACTTGGCTTTTCAAGCCGGAGGAGTTGGACTGCGTGATACTCTCACATGCACACATAGACCACAGCGGGCGTCTGCCGCGCCTGGTGAAAGATGGTTTTTCGGGCAACATTTACAGCACCCATGCCACCTTTAGCCTTTGCTCCATCATGTTGTTGGACAGCGCTTTTATACAAATGCGCGATGCAGAGTACTACAACAAAAAGCGCAAACCGAAGATACCGAGGGTACCACTTTATACGGATAAGGACATCAAGCCGACCATGGAAAAATTTGTGGCCTATCCTTATGATGACTGGTTCCCGATCAGAGAGGGCGTGGAGGTTTTGTTTCGGGATGCAGGACACATTCTCGGCAGCGCCAGCGTAAGTCTGCGCATACGCGAAAACGGACGCAGCCTGCTTATTAGTTTCACCGGCGATGTGGGCCGGCCCGATCGCCCCATCCTGCGCGACCCGCAGCCCATGCCAAAGGCAGATTACGTCATTAGTGAATCTACT
>JALVES010000119.1 GCA_027030635.1 Saprospiraceae bacterium
CTCGGGATGCGTGCTCAGCTCCAGAAAAACTTCGGATAAGAGGAAATCATAATAGATGCTTTCCGGAAATTGCGTTCGCAGATAAGTACTCTTGCCCGTCTTTCGCGCGCCCCAAAGGAAAGCAGACTGCGACTCCGGCAAGTTGATTTTCAGGTATCTCTGTATCATGCTTTTTATGCAAAGATAGCCAAAAAGTGTCTTTTTATGAAGTACTACTTTAAAAAAAGACACTTTTTTCGGAGTGGTACTTCAGAAAAAGGGACTTTTTCTTCATCCTTGCACTTCTTCCCACTGTGGGCAGCTCACGTTGACCATGCCGCCGGCTTGCATGAATGATGTATATTTGAGCAATTAAGTCGTACCGAAATATGAAAAAACTGCTCCTTCTTTCTTTCTGCCTCAGTCTGACTATAAAGGTCTTTGCCCAACCGGTGCAGAAGGCTGAATATGTTTTTCCCTATGACTTGGAGCATCCCGATCTGGAAATCAGCCTCCCTCACGAGCTGGAAGAAATTTCGGCCTTGAGCCTCGGACCCGACAGCACTACGCTGCTTGCCGTGAATGATGAAGACGGGATTGTCTTTGTCCTGGACCGCGAGACGGGCGCTTTGACCGAGGAAGAAACTTTTTGGAAGAATGGAGATTTTGAGGGCCTCGAATGGGCTGACAACCGCCTCTGGGTCGTCAAGAGCAATGGCAAGCTGTATGAAATACGCCATTTTCCCACCGACTCCCTCTGCACCCGCAAACACGAGCTGCCCCTGAGCAAGAGCAACGATGTGGAAGGCCTGGGCTATGACCCCGTCCAAAATCGCCTCCTCATCGCCGCCAAGGGGCAGGCTTATGACAGCATTCGTTATTTTTTTTCCTACATATTAGAAAAATGCGATACCTGTTTTGTACCTTTGTTTCAGATAAGTCGCGGCGCTGTTCGCGATTTCATCTCCCAAATGCCCTCCGGCGAGGCAAAAAAGCAATGGGAAAAACAGTTTGGGCCGGAGCATGAGAAGTTTAAATTTAAACCTTCGGCCATAGCCGTGCATCCCAAAACCGGCGATCTCTACATACTCGCCTCTGCCGGAAAACTCCTGATGGTCTGTGACTTAAACGGGAATATCAAACACCTCCAAAAACTCGATAAAGAAAAACACCGACAACCCGAAGGACTTTGCTTTGGCCCCGATGGCACCCTCTACATCAGCAATGAGGCCGACGGCAAGAAGCCGCGCTTGTTTGCTTTTGCCATGAGAAATTAAACAGAAATAAGATGCCCCCCAAAAAGTACTTGATTCCGCTCTTACTCTCAATGCTCCTGTCCCTTTGGATGGCAGGCCAAATCCCCCTTATGCCGGAAGAGAATCCGGGAACGCCAACTCTGGAATGCGGAAAACCGGCAGCCACGCCCGAAGTGCTGCGCTATCTGCACGAGGTGGTGCGCAAAATGCCCGTAGAGCGCAATGCCGGTACCACCTGCATCCCCGCGAAAATCCACATCGTGCGCAGAGATGACGGCACCGGGGGCATTTCACTCACTGATGTCAACAAAGCCCTGGCTAACCTCAACTACTACTCCTTTGAAGCAAGTACACCCATGGAATTTTACATCTGCGATCCCATTCAATATATAGACAACACCAATTGGTACAATTTTGATATGACCGAAGAGAGCGCTATGTGCGACCCCAATGATGCAGGCAATGCCATGAACATCTATTTCGTCGGAGAAATATGTGAAACACCCGGTACCAATTGCGGCATTGCCGGCTATGCCTATTACCCCTTTAACGACATTCAATCTACGCGTTCAGTGATGCGCAATGATCAGATGGTACTTTATGCCAACGGCACTTTTGTGCATGAATTCGGTCACAATTTTAGCTTAGAGCACACTCACACAGGCACCCAAAACGGCCCCAACGATCCCGATGCCGAGCGTGTAACCCGCACACCGCCCGATGCCAATTGCGATACCCGCAGTGATGATTTTTGCGATACGGACGCCGACCCGAGATACGACCCTGCCTATTTTAACTCCTCTACCTGTACTTATACGGGCAACCAGCAAGACGACCAGGGAAATGTCTATACCCCGCCGGTGGACAACATCATGTCCTACTATCCCGATCAGTGCGGAGGCCTTTTTACCGCCGAGCAGAAAACGGCCCTGGGGCAGGGCCTCGCCGCTCGCCAAGCCCATACGGCCTACACCCTGGATTGCCCCGCCGCAACGGTTACCGACCCCTCCGGCCTTACAGCTACGGTAACCAACAACTACACCATCCAACTCAACTGGACGGACAATGCCGGCAACGAAACGGGCTACCTCATCGAACGCTCAACCACTTCCGCCGGCGCCGGCTTCCGCGCCCTCAAATTTGGAGGCACAGGGCCCAATACCACCAGCTTTGAAGACGACCAACTCACGGCCAATACCGACTACTGGTACCGCGTCAAAGCCTCCAACGACAACTGCAACGACTACAGCAATGTCGTCAGCATCAATTCCGGACTGCTCTACTGCGTGCCCTCTGTGTTGCAGTCTGACAATTGTTCTCTAAATGGTTATGGCGTAGGCATCGGTCGCTTTAAAATAGACGACAACGGCACCAATCTCCTGGACAACGACAACGACGCCTGCAATGGCCCGCTCAGCGTGTATTCCAATACCTTTACAGCCAATGTTACAGCCGGAAGCACTTATGATTTTACCATAGAATTGCTCTCTGAGAATGGAGATGGAACGGGCCTTTATTTTCCCCAAAACTACGCCATCTGGATAGACACCAATCAGGACGGTGACTTTGACGATGCCGGAGAAATGGTGGCTCAGAGCAATTTTAATTGTACCGGCTCACCTTCCATTATTACAGGCACTTTCACCGTGCCTTCTACAGCCAGCGGAGGGACAACCACTTTGCGGGTGCGCACGCAGTCTTGCTCAGACGGCATCGTCTCTTCCCCCTGCGCGGCTTACAATTTTGGCGAAGCCGAAGACTACGGCCTCAACATTACATCCTCTCTGCCTGTAAGCTGGGTTTCATTTGCCGCAAGGCAGAAAGAGAAAAAAGTGCTGTTGGAATGGCAAACCGCCTCGGAAGTGAACACCTCCTTTTTTGCCGTGGAGCGCTCGCTCAATGGCCTGGATTTTGAGGAAATCGGGCGGGTGGATGCGGCAGGTTCTTCTTTGGAAATCCTGAACTATGCTTTCGTTGACGCAAATCCCGTTTCGGGAACGCTCTACTATCGCCTGCGTCAGGTGGATGCCGACGGCGCTTATGTTTATTCGCCCGTCGAGGTGGTGCAGTTCGACGCGGGGCGTGGCGAGTTGCGTGTTTATCCCAATCCCTCCAACGGTCAATTCACCCTCGAGGCTCCGGCGGGCACTCAGCCGCTGCGGGTAGAGGTTTATGACCTGCGCGGGCGCCTGTGCCTGCAAAAGGAGATGAACAGCCCGAGCCAACAGTTGCAGGGCCTGCTGCCGGGGATGTACCTGCTACGGCTTTATGCCACGGGCGGGGTGTATGAGAAGAAGGTGCTGGTAGAGTGAAAAGAGGGCTTGCTCTCCAAAAAAGCAAGCCCTCCCGTGCTTTATTGCCCGAGCAAAACCACTTTTCTCAGCTCAGAGGTACGGTTTCCTCCGCTGGCTTGCAGGAGATAGATGCCTTTCGGCAAATCCTCTGCCTGCAACTCAAAGAGCTGCCGGCCCTTTTCGGCCCAAAAAGTATAAGCCCTAAGCTCTTGCCCGCGCAAATCGCGCAGAGAAAAGCTCACAGGCCCTGCTGCCGGCAGATTCATCTCAATGTGAATGAGCGTTGTGGCCGGATTGGGGCGTATGCTGAGCAGCAGGCGGCTACCGGAGTCCACCTCCACGACTTCTACGGGCGAGTAGGTCGCCTGACCGTCGAAGTCCACCTGTCGGAGCCTGTAATAGTTGAGCCCGCTGAGTGGCTGGAGGTCGTAAAAGCTGTACTGTAAATCGCTGTAAGACTGCCCTGCGCCTGTTACCTCGCCAATGGATTCAAAGAGCTTGCCATCTGCAGAGCGCTGGATGTCGAAATAGGCATTGTTGGTTTCCGAGGCGGTAGTCCACAGGAGGTGTACCGTTTTTTCG
>JALVES010000120.1 GCA_027030635.1 Saprospiraceae bacterium
AGGTCTCGCAGGGTATTTCTCAGCATTTTGCGGCGCTGTCCGAAGGCCGTTTTCACCATTTGCCGAAAGGCAGGCCAAAGTTCCTCAGGTACCAAAGAGACCTCCCTTCTTTCGAGGCGAATCACCCCCGACTGCACCTTGGGCGGCGGAGAAAAAGCCCCCGGCTTGACCGTAAACAGATACCTGCCCTCGTAATGTGCCTGCACCAATACGCTGAGCACGCCATACGTCTTACTTCCGGGCCTGGCAACGACCCGCTCGGCTACTTCGCGCTGAAACATGCCCACTACTTGCGGAATCAAAGCGCGATGTTCTACGGCCTTAAAAAGAATCTGTGAGGAGATGTTGTAGGGGAAATTGCCGAGCAGGCTAAAACACTGCCCCTCAAAAACCGTCTCCAAATCCAGCTTGAGGAAGTCGCCGGCGATGAGTTTTCCTGCCGTTTCCGGCAAATGCTCCTGCAACCAGGCGATCATGTCGCGATCGGCTTCTACGGCCTTAAAAGCCTCTTCCCGCTCCAGCAAAAAGCGCGTGAGAATGCCCTTGCCCGGCCCTACTTCGAGGATGCGAGGGCAATCCGGCTGTGGAAGTACCGCAGCTGTAATGCGGGCAGCGAGGCCCCTGTCGGTCAGAAAATGTTGGCCGTATGATTTTTTTGCACGCATGAAACCGCAAGATAGGCAGGTTTTTCTGAACCCAAAATCTATGTGAGCAAAACTCGTTACTTTTGCGCAAACAAAAAAAATGAAGAAACCAAAGATAGGAATCACCATAGGAGACATCAACGGCATTGGCCTGGAGGTCATCATCAAGACCCTTGCCAACCCCTTGATTTTAAAGCATATAACCCCCATTGTCTATGGCTCCGGGCGGGTTTTTGCCTACCACCGCAACATCGTCAAAGCAGATCAGCTCCCCATCCGGAGTATGCGCCCGGGCGGACATTTCCAGGACGACAAAATCAACCTGGTCAATTGCTGGGAGGAAACTGCCTCCATCCAACTGGGAGAGCCTACCGAAGAAGGCGGCAAATACGCCTGGCAATCCCTGCAACAGGCCATACAGGACCTGCGGCATGGCCATATAGACGGGCTGACTACGGCCCCCATCCACAAAAAGGCCATGCAAATGGCCGGCTTCCATTACGCAGGCCATACGGAATATCTGGCCAAAGAGCTGGGCGGCGAAAGCCTGATGATGATGGTCAGCGACCGCATGAGACTGGGGCTGGCAACCCACCACATTCCCCTCAAAGAAGTACCCGAAGCCCTCAGCAAAGGGCTCATCATTCGCAAATTGCGCATCATGGAGCAAAGCCTGCGCCGGGACTTCGGCCTGGAAAAACCCCTCATCGCCGTACTGGGCCTCAACCCCCATGCCGGCGATGACGGCCTGATGGGCAATGAAGAGGCCGGGTTCATCCGCCCGGCCATTATCGAGCTGAAAAAGAAAAACATGCTCGTCATGGGCCCCTTCCCTGCCGACAGCTTTTTTGGCTCCGGCCAATACGCCAAATTTGACGGCATCCTCGCCATGTATCACGACCAGGGGCTCATTCCTTTTAAAACACTTTCCTTTGGCGAAGGCGTCAATTTCACTGCAGGCCTGCCATTTGTACGCACCTCGCCCGACCACGGCACAGCCATGGACATCGCCGGCAAAAACCTGGCAGACCCGGCCTCCTTCCGCAGGGCTTTATTCCTCGCAGCCGACTTGGTGCGCCAACGCCAAATGACTGAAGAAAGCACCGGAGAAACTGCAGAACACAAACCCGAAAGGGAAGAAAGCACACCGGAAACTTAACCGCTCGCAATCCCCCGCCTTGCGGCAAATGGATATGCTTTGAACCCCTTCTGCCATAATTTCGTTACCTTTGTGGCGTTTTTGAACGACATCAAAACCGATAAAACATCATGGGAAAAGCCCCGAAGCAAGAAAAAACGCGCTACAGCGATAAGGAACTCGAAGAGTTTCGCGTGCTCATCGAAGAGCGCATCGCCCAGGCTCAAGAGCAGTTGGAATACCTCCAAAACCAATTGCGCGAACGCATGGAAAGCGAAGAAAGCAAAGTGCGAAGCCTTGACGATGCTGCAGACACCTCTGAAATGACGTTTCTCATCTCCCGCATGAGGAGCCAAAAGAAACTCATCAGCCATCTCGAAAACGCCTTGCTCCGCATAGACAACAAAGTCTATGGCATCTGCCGCGAAACGGGCAAGCTCATTTCCAAAGAACGGCTCAAAGCAGTACCGCACGCCACGCTGAGCATCCTTGCCAAGCAAAACAAGAAAAAGCGATAGATGCAGCAACTCACAAAGCGAAATTGGATATGGATCGTAACGCTGCTCATCGTCATGGCCGATCAGGTGCTCAAGATATGGGTTAAGCTAAACATGCCCTATGGCACCGATATTTACCTCATCGGCGATTGGGCGCGGCTGCACTTCGTCGAAAATGAAGGCATGGCCTACGGCATGACTTTTGGCGGCAAGTACGGCAAACTGGCCCTCAGCCTCTTTCGCATCGTTGCCGTCGTTTTGCTCGGCGCTTTTGTCAACTTCCTGCGCAAAAAACCTCAAGTGCCCAATGGCGTGTTGATTTGCTTTGCAGCCATCCTCGCCGGCGCGCTCGGCAACATCCTCGACAGCGCCTTCTACGGGCTTATATTTTCCCGCGCCTATCCGGGAGTCATAGCCCATACAGTGCCCTTTGGAGAAGGCTACGCGCCCTTCTTATACGGCCACGTGGTGGACATGTTCTACTTCCCCATCTGGGAAGGACACTATCCGCAGTGGATTCCCTTCCTCGGCGGCAAACGCTACCTCTTCTTCTCACCTGTATTCAACATCGCAGACGTCGCCATCACGACGGGCGTACTCTCGCTCATTATCTTTTACCGGAAGTTCTTCTTTGCTGAAGAGGAAAAACAAAAGGAAGAAACGGAAGAAAGCAGCCCGAAGCAAAATGAAGAAACACCCGCTCCCATGCATGGCGAAAACGATCTGTCAGAGGAGTCCCAATAACTCCTTAACCAAAGGCGTAATCAGTGTTTTTTCATACCCCTTGCGCAGGGCGTGCTCCGTCAATTTTTTGTAGGCGGTAAAAGGGTCTGTCTCACCCAGGCTCTTCTGCTTTTTCTGCAGCACTTTTTTCAGGCTTTCCAAGTAATCCTCATCTTCAATTTCCGACAAAGCTGCCCGGATGCAGTAAGGACTAATGTTGCGTTTTTCCAACTCCCGCGTAATTCGTACCTTTCCCCACGCTTTCATGCGAAATTTGCCGCGAGCATAAGAGCGGGCAAAGCGCTCCTCGTTCAGAAAATTTTCGCGCACCAGCTCGGCTTTGATCTCCTCAGCCCATTCACCCCATACGCCCAGGCTGTTGAGCTTGCGAAGCACCTCGCTGTGGCAGCGATCCTGATACGCGCAGTAGCGTTGGAGTTTCTTCAAAGCCTCTTCTTTGCTCAAACTCATTTTTTGTAATTTTGCAACAAAATTTAAACCAAAAACAAAACTCCTATGGATTGGCTCAATCTCGACAAACTCACTGAAATACTCACCGCCTATGCCCCCAAAGTGGCTGGCGCCATTCTCACCCTCATCATTGGTTTTTGGGTAATCAAAAGGCTCAGCAAAGTAACGTCAAATTTGCTGGAAAAGAAAAAAATTGACGAAACAGTGCGTCCCTTTTTGGTCTCCATCACAGATACAGGCCTGAAGATCATGCTGCTGCTCGCCGTGGCTTCCATGTTTGGCATCAATGTAACCTCCTTCATTGCCATCTTCACTGCCCTGGCCTTCGCCATCGGCATGGCGCTACAGGGCAGCCTCGGCCATTTCGCCAGTGGCGTGCTGTTGTTGCTGTTTAAACCCTACAGAGTAGGAGACCTCGTTACCATCAATGACAAAACCGGCGTGGTCGAAGCCGTTCAGATTTTCAATACCCTGCTCCGCACACCCGACAACAAACGCATCATCATACCCAATGGCGTGGTTACCTCCGGCACCATCACCAACATCAGCGGCCAGGGTACCATACGCGTGGACATGAGCTTCGGCATCGGATACAACGACGACATTGACAAAGCCCGCAGCATCATCAAAGAAGTGGCAGATAAGTCCGACCTCATCCTCAAAGACCCGCCCATAGACATCTTCGTACAAGAACTGGCCGACAGCTCTGTCAATTTTGCCGTAAGGCCCTGGTGCAAAAGCGAACACTTCTGGGATGTTTACTTCTATATGCACGAAAACATCAAAAAAGCCTTCGACCAACAAGGCGTCAGCATCCCATTCCCGCAAATGGATGTGCATCTCGACAAATGATGAAAGAAAAAAAGAGGTGAAGCTGCGCTTCACCTCTTTTTTTCTCTGACTTCGTCCAAAAAAGCTTCCAGATGGGCGGCAAATTCTTTCGGGTGCTCCATCATGGGAGCATGGCCGCATTGCTCTATGAAAACCAGTTTGGAATTGGGCAGCAGCTTGTGAAACTGCTCTGCAACAAAGGGAGGCGTGATGCTGTCTTGCCTGCCCCAAATCAACAGGACAGGCACCTTGATCTTCGGGAGTTCTTCCTCCAGATTGTTGCGAATGGCCGACTTGGCCATGGCAATCACCCGAATGGCCTTTAAGCGGTTGTTGACGATGTCAAAAACCTCATCTACCAACTCTTTGGTAGCCACTTCCGGATTGTAAAAGGTCTCTTCGGTCTTTTTCCTGATGTACTCGTAATCACCGCGCTTGGGAAAAGTAGAACCCATGGCCTTCTCAAAAAGCCCCGAGCTGCCCGTCAAAATCATAGACCGCACACGCTCCGGATACGCCAAAGCAAAGAGCAGTGCGAGATGCCCCCCCAGAGAATTCCCCAGCACATGCATTTGCTCATAACCTTTGTGCTTCACAAAAGCCCCGATGTGCTGCAGCAAGCCCTTCAGCGAAACCTTCCGCAAAGGCATCTCGTAAATGGGTAAAATAGGGACAACCACATTGTAGGTCTTGCCAAAGTAATCCAGCAAGCCTTTAAAATTGCTCAAAGCCCCAAAAAGTCCGTGTAATAATAAGAGCGTCTCGCCCTTCCCGCCGGTTTCGATATAGCGGAAATCTCCCTCTGTCTTTAGTGCATAGTCCATAACTGCTCCGTTCATGAGCAGCAAAAATAGTACATTTTTCGTGCCTGCAAAGGAAAAAAGCAGGCCGCTTCAAAACGGCCTGCTTTTTACATCATCCAATCACGCTGGAGTCCTTCGACATGCTGCCGGAATACATCCAGGCAGCGCCTGCAAGGGCCAAATCCTTCAGCATCATAGCCATAGAAGTGGCATCTTCACCACCTGAAGCCATGACCCCTTTCAGATGAATGGAAAGCGCAAAAATGATCAACATCAAACCCAAAAGCGCCGTCCCCAGCTTATCCCACTTCCCAATTAAAATGGAGATTGCAGCAGCGAGTAAACCCGCCCCGGTGAGATACACCCAAAAGACACCGCCGGGAAGGGGTACCATGCCAGCCATGTCATTGGCATTCATAAAGTGAAAAAGCCCGAAAATGGCCATGGGTAAAGCGTACAAATAGCGTCCAAGTCCAAGTATTGCATTCATAAGGCAAAGTGTTTGGTTATAAAATATTCGTTTCGTTTACAGCAAATATATGAAACATTTGAAAAACCAAGACATTTCTCACAGAATATTTTACACGCAAAAAGCCATAGAGTTGACCATAAAACCCGCTTTTGTCCGCCCGCCGATGATTTCCCAAAAATCTTTATCTTTGCAGGCACATACCTCCTCTTTACACAAATACACGAACAGAAAAGAGAAACCCCGTCCGGCTGCCATGGCAGTCGCAGGCGGGTATTGTTGGTCTTAAATCTGTTCGTATGAAAATTCAGCGCATACCCGAAGAATTTCTGCACTTCCTCTGGAAAACCCGCCGCTTTGACCCGAAAAATCTGCTCACCACCCACGGCGCGCCCGTCCAAATCCTGCAGGGCGGCATCCACAACATGCATGCCGGCCCCGATTTCCTGCAGGCGCGCATACGCATAGGCAATCGCCTCTGGGCCGGGCAGGTCGAAATCCACGTCAAATCCTCCGATTGGATCGCCCACAAACACCCCTTCGATCCCGCCTATCAAAACGTCATCCTGCACGTAGTCTGGGAAGAAGACATCCCCATCTGCCTGGCCGATGGCAGCCGCCTGCCCTGCCTCGAACTCAAAAACCGCACCCCCTCCGGCCTCTTCGAGCGCTACCGCCAGCTCCAACAGGCCGCCCTGAAAGTGCCCTGCACCTCCCGCATAGCCGAAGTCTCTCCACTCACCCGCTCCGCCTGGCTCGACCGCATGCTCATCGAACGCCTCGAAGAAAAAGCCCGGCATTTCGAACAACTCGCCCAAAGCACCCAAAACGACCTCGAACAAATGCTCCGCGCCGGCATAGCAAGGGCTTTTGGCCTTCCGGCAAATGCAGATGCGCTCGAAGACCTCCTCCTCTCCCTGCCTCATACCCTGCTCAACCGCTACCACAAAAACCCCCTGCAAATAGAAGCACTCCTCTTCGGCCAGGCCGGACTGCTCGAAGGGCACTTCAAAGACGACTGGCCTCAAAAGCTCCAAAGGGAATTTCGCTTCCTCCAAAAGAAACACAGCCTGCAACCTCTCTCCGCAAGCCGCTGGAAGTGGTCGCGCATGAGGCCCTCCTCCTTCCCCTCCCTGCGCATCGCCCAACTGGCAGCCCTCTGCAACCGGCATACGAACTGGCTTGATACCTTCCGGCAGCCCGCCTCAACAAGCACAGACACACAAGCAAAACCGCAGGAAAACATCAAAGCCTTCTTCCAAATAGAAACTTCCGATTACTGGAAAACACACCATCATTGGGAACGCCTTTCGGCAAAAAACTTCTCGCGCCCGGGCAAAGCGCTGATAGAACGCGTAGTACTCAACGCCCTGGCGCCTTTCTTCTTCCGCTATGGACAACAACAGGGCGATGAAACCTTCAAACTGCAAGCCCTCCAATGGGTAGCCGGACTACCCGCCGAAGACAACCGCATCACACGGAAATGGAAAGACTTTGGATGGGAAATTCGCAGCGCCGAACACAGCCAAGCCATCCTGCACCTCCAACGCCATTACTGCGAAAAGCGCAAATGCCTGCACTGTGCCATTGGGCACCAACTCATTAAAGAATAAAGACGCCCGGACGCACCACCGCCTCAGAGCGTCTCTCAACTACATCATATTCAATGCCCTTACACCATAGGAAATGGGGAAAGGCAGCACTACCCAAAAAAATTCGGGCTTGTACATCAACATCAAAATCATAGCGGCCAAACTCACGATGGAAATCACCCAATCCAACAAAGTGCCGCGGCGTGGTTCTTCTTGCATGACGTTTCGTTTTTTCGTTTACAGACGGGCAAAGATAGGGAAAAAGGCTAATTCCGCGAGTCCTGCCCCCAAATCAACTTGCTCCTCAAAGTATCGGGAAAGCTACTGCCCTCAGGACGCAACAAACGTATGCTAAAAGGCGCTTTGCGCACGCGCAAAGAACAGGAAGCATCTACCGTGGCATTGCGGGAATCCAAAGTGCAAAGGTACTCACGACTACGACCCGCAAACTCAAAGCGCAACTCGGATTGATCCGAAATGACGATGGGGCGCACGCTCAGGTTGTGCGGAGCTACCGGCGTTACCACAAAATTGCCGGTGTCGGGAAAAACAATCGGGCCTCCGCAACTCAGCGAATAGCCCGTAGAACCCGTAGGCGTAGCCACGATGAGACCATCGGCCCAATAGGTGTTCAAAAAACCACCGTCCAAATAGGCATGCACCGTAATCATGGAGGCCGTCGCCAGCTTGAGCATGGTAAAATCATTCAACGCATAGGGAAAATCGCCAAAAAGCCCGACAGGGCCGTCCAATTCAATTAAACTGCGCTCCTCTAAACGATAGCGCCCTTCTACCAACTGCCGCACAGCCCGCGCAATGTACCGCTTCTCGATACTGGCCAGAAAACCCATGCGCCCCAGATTGATACCCACCACGGGAATGCCGCTGTCCCGCACCAGCGTCAAAGTACTTAAAATGGTGCCATCGCCGCCCAAGGTCATCAAAAAATCATATCTCCCCGAACGCAAATCAGCATGAGTCGAAAAAACCGGAGCACTCAAGGCCCGTATCACAATACCTGTATCCTGCCCGTTCCCTTTGAGATAAGCCCGAAGTTCCTCCACCCAACCCGCGTAAAAAACCAAATCAATGCCATGCTCCGAAGCCGCCTCCATCAACTGCTCCAAATAAGGCAAATCCTCCGATTTAAACTCCTTGCTGTAAACTGCAATCAGCATAATTTTTAAATTTTCAGCCAAGTATGCCCATCAACAAAGGTATAAAAGTTTACTCTCCTCCTACCCCCCTATCCGCCAGTGCAAAAAGAAACCGATTTCGCCGAGTTTGTTGCGACTGACCTCCAACAACACCACCTTGTCGTAATAGCTGACGATATCCAGCCCAATCCCGTAAGCCGGCAGCCAGGCATTGGCAAAGGAATTTCCCTCGGCATGATAGGGATTGTTGACATAGCCCAACTCTGCATGGAAAGACAGATACACCCGCAAGGGCATTTGGCGAAAGCCCCTGAAAGGCATCAGCCGCCCCCACTCGTGTACCCCGTATAGAAGCGGCAAGTGAAAACTGCATTTGGCGAAAGCCCAATCCAAACCATCTATCAGGTAGTATTCATATCCCCGCAAATAGTCTTCTTCATACCCCAGAGCACGGCTGTTGTAGTAGGGCTGCCGGCCGCGCTGCAAAGCCAGGCGAGTTCGAAAAACCAGCTCAAAACCCGCCCGCTGAGCCGCCGGCCAATACTGCCTGAGCGTCATATCGGCATAGGCCGCCTGCAAATCGCCGAAAAGCCCCAAACCCAATTTTTCAAAGCGAGCCAACAGATACAACCCCCTGCGCGGATAGGGCCGAATGTCGCGCCCATCCCACTCAAAAGCATAGCGAAAGAAAAAATACCGCTGAAGACTCCTCCCCTCACCCAAAAAATCGGGATTGTAATCGGTGGCAATCAGCGTATCTATACGGGTTCTGTAAAAGCCCAGTTCAAGCCGCTGCGTGCTGCGCAAAGCAGGCCGCCGCCGCAAGCTCAACGACAGCCGAAAGCGCTGCAAAATGCGCTTGTCGGGAAAATAAACGAACTGTTCCCTGTTTTCATAAGTATTGTAGCGCAAATACTTGCTGTCGGAAAGCAGCAGGTTAAAACCCAAACCCCAATGCCGCCTCACATCGAAAAAGGGCAAGTCGTATTCGGCCTCCAATTTGCGCGTGAAGCCCAACTGCAACTTCAACTTAAAGGCATCCATGCGCCCGCTGAAATTGCTGTGCCGGAAATAAACACCTAAATTAATCCTGCGCAAATCGCGTTGGTAATCGCGCCACCAGACATTGAAATTCCTGTCGGCCAAGTCAAAAAGAGGAATCGGATAAAAATACCAACCCTCCTCCACTTCCACCAAAATCCCAATCCGCTGCCGCTCCACATCCCAATCCCGCACATTGATCAACACGCGATTGAATAAACCCGTATTCATCAAATAACGGGTGTTGCGCTCCAAAAGAGCCTGCAAATCGTCCATCGCCAAACTGTCCCCCACGGCAAAATCCAACTCCCGCAAAATCACCCCCGAACGGGTGCGCGCATTGCCCTCCACATAAATCGTGTCAATATGCAAAACCGACACAGACGCCTGCCCAAAAACAGATGGCGCCATCAAAAAG
Organism: Saprospiraceae bacterium; assembly: GCA_027030635.1. Classification (GTDB taxonomy): domain Bacteria; phylum Bacteroidota; class Bacteroidia; order Chitinophagales; family Saprospiraceae; genus WGBN01. The sequence continues at coordinate 9,785 of JALVES010000120.1, forward strand.
AAAAAAAGGAGAAGAAAAAGTGTACGAAATATTGTCATCAATAAGATTTGGAATTTCTCACAATAGTTCATTAAGAAGCTTTGAAGTTTTCAGGCTGTCAATAATCTTCTTTTCTCGCAAAGCCGCAAAGCCGCAAAGAAACTCCTTTGCATCTTTGCGAGAAATTCTCCCCCACAACCAGAAATCTCCAACGCTAAACACTAAACACTAAACAATCCCCCACCAGCCCATGCACAACCAACAAAAAAAACTGTAAACAGTCCACTGTAAACAGTAAACCCCAAAAACGCTAAACGCTAAACGCTAAACGCTAAACACTAAACGCTAAACACTACCCCCCCATCAGCCCATGCACAACCAACAAAAAACTGTAAACAGTCCACTGTAAACAGTAAACTAAAAAACTAAACATTCAAATAATTCATCAACGACTCAAAGCGCTCCCTCAGCGCATCGGAATACTCCTGTTCTGTAAAAACGCCTTTGATGGTATAGCCAAAGCGCTTAAAAGCCGAGACGATATCCTCCACTTCCTGGCGATTGACTTTAATGGTTACTTCAATCATGGCCGTTTTCAAGTCGGAGGAAATAAAGGCCGCCAGTACGGCGGCGCCTTCGGCTTCCGCCAAACGGCTCAACTCTGCCAGGGAGTACTCCGTGCGATGCATCTCCAGCACGATGATGGCTCCGGGCTCGGAGAAGGAGGCCATCTGCGTGAAATAATTTAGCAAGGCTTCCGGTTTGATCATGCCTATATAGCGGCCCTCTTCATCTACCACCGGCAAAACTGTAAGTTTATACTCAGACATGACCGACATCACCTCAAAGACGTGGTCGTGCTCCCGAATCAAAGGAAAGGTAATGCTCAACTGATAGCTGCCCACAGCTTCCTCCACATCGTGCGCCAGGATATCGTCTTCCGACAAAACGCCCAGCAATTGCTCGTGATTCACCACCGGCAAATGCAAAACGTTAAAGTCCTGCATGGTTGCCAGAGCCTCCTTACCGGTGGTTGAAGTGCGCAGGGGCAAGAGGTCATTCGATATGAGATCTGCTGCGGTCATGAAAGTTTTGGATTTAGAAAAGGCCCTTCAACTATCTATCTGTATGCTCTTCCATAACGAAAAAAAGAGGCATTTGTTTATGCCTCCCTTCGGCTATCGCTTGAGTTTTTCCAACTCCCTGCGATATTCCATTTCGGTCAACATGCCCCGCTCTCTCAACTGTTTCAACCGGTTGAGTTGCTCGAGCAAATCCGGTTCCTGCTGTTCTTCTTTGACTTCGATTTTCTTCTTCGTCCTTTCGCGCTTGAGGCGGTAGTTGGACTCCCGAAAAGTTTTGAAGTCAGCCTGCGTTCGCAGCCAGGCCAGGGCTTCGTGGGTTTCGATGCGGCTGAAATCGTCGAAGCCATATTGAACGGCCTTGTCCAGTGCTTCCAGAGCTTCTTTTCCTTTTTCTTCCAGAGAGTACAGACAAGCCATATTAAAGAGGATGGCGGGGTTGCGGGGGTCCAGTTTAAGGGCCTCGGAGAAGTTCTCCAGCGCCTTGTCGTAGTCAAAATTTTTAAAGGCCTCCTTACCCGACTTGATGAGCTGCCTCAAGCGGGCATCATGAGCCTTTTTGTTTCTCACGCGCTCGGCAATTCGGCGGGCTTCGGCTTCTTCTTCAGCTGTCAGACGGCGCCTGTGCGGATACCTGTTTCTCGATGAGCGGGGGCGATAGTAACTGCGCGCGCGCTCCCTGTTGAACTTCCGGTCAAATTTCTCCTGGTCCATAAAGAAAATAGCAAGCGCATCAATAAACCCCAAGACAGTAGTCAAGCCGGAGCCCATCAAAAAGACATACAGTATGCCCAGGCCGATCTGCCCCAGATAAAAGCGATGCACGCCGGCCCAGCCCAGCGTCAGCGCCAGGAGGGCAGCAACATTTTTGTCTTTGGGTGTGCTCCTTCTACTCATCTGTCTTAGCGTCTTTTTGTGCGATTACGATGTACTGATAGTCCAAAACGGCATCGTAGGACGTATAGCTCTTAAAGCCTGCCTGCTCCAGCTGCTGCTCCAAAACGTACAGGGGCATGCGCAAGGACTGGGGCGGATTCTCCAAAGGGATTTTTTTCTTCTTGAAATCCACAATGACCAATTTGCCGCCTTCCGGCAAAACCTCGAGCAGGTGCCGCAAATAAGCCTCTTTATTTTGAATGTAAATGTACGTATTTACCAGCAAAATGATATCTGCCTCGCCGGGTTTCAGATGCGAATTGTCCGGCTCTGCCAAACGAGTCTCAAAGCGGTCTTGCAACTCCTGTGGCAATTCCACCCGCTTGATGCTATCCATAAACTCGATAAACTGCGGGTCAATTTCTATGGCGATGACGCGCCTGGCCTTGTGCGCCAGGCGGCGGGCAAAATAGCCTGAGCCGGCACCAATATCGGCAATTACCTTGTCCGAAATATCGCCGAGCATGGAAATGACCAACTCCGGCTTTTGCCAGAAAACGCGATTGGGGTTTTCGTATTCTGCAAGGCGGGTGCCGAAGTCCTCATTGCCGGAGTTTTGCGCTGCTTCGCCGCTTTCAACTGCCGGCTGCGGGCGTAAAGGCTTAAATTCCTCCTCGCCATTCTTGCAGGCTGCTGTTGAAACTGCCAACAACAAAAAAAGCCAAAAAGCAGCGGGAAGAAATTTCATAGCCACAAGTATTTGCTCAAATCCATTGAGAAGACTCTCAGGGCGAAGGTACAAAAAATTCAAACATGCTCTTAAAGGCACAGCCGCTCCAGAAAGGCCAGCATCTCGCGCCTGACTGCCGAAGCGCTGCTCTCGTAATCGTTGACAATGACGGAAAAAGCCAGCCATTTCCCCGTGCTGCGGCTACGCGCATAGCCGGTAAAAGAGCGCACCCCCTGCTTGCTTCCGGTCTTGGCATAGAGCCGCCCCCTGGCCGGAGAATCTTTCAGAAAGTGCTTCATGCTGCCGCGTTCACCCGCGACGGGCAGGCTGTTCAAAAAGGTCTTTTGCAGCAGCTCATCCGCATACATTTTTCTGACCAGCACGGCCAGGGTGTAAGCACAGACCGCATCATTTGCCGAAAGGCCGGACCCGTCAGCCATTGCCAGGCAAGCCAAATCCAGGCCCCGTTCGGCCCACACCTCCCTGACGGTCTTCACCCCTGCAGCCACACTGCCCTCCTGCTCGCGTTTTTTGCCGACAGCCCGCAAAAAAGCCTCGGCGTAGAGGTTGAGACTCTCGCGATTGGTCCATTCCACCAACGTACCCAGTGGCGGCGAATGCAAAACGGCAATGAGCTCCCGGGGCCTTTCGGGTTTTGGCTTTCGCCAAACTTTAGCCTCGCCATCAACGGCTATGCCGGCTTTCGCCAAATGAGCGCGCAACTGCTGCGCGGCAAACAAAGGCGCATCCGGCAAAGAACCCTTGATCGTAAAAACCCCCGAACCCGCCGGAATCGTGCCGCGAACCTCCCGCTCAAAATCATAGGGAAAACCGTAAATGTAGGCATTATCGCCACTGCCGGGAGCGCCCGAAGTGAGGCGCGAATAAAGCTTCAGCCCCTCCACGCGGGGCTTCATACCCAAAACGCTGACCGCCCCCCCGACTTTGGGGTTTTGCCTGAGCTGCAGGCGGTACATGTTTTCTGCCACATTCAAAGACCAAAGACCCGCCGCATAGTAATTGCCGCCGTCTTTCTCCGTCCAGCCCTGCGGCACGGGAGGCCCGGCAAACCAACTGTCATCAGCCACCACATCGCCGGCAATGCGGCGAATGCCGGCCTCGGAAATGCGATCGCAAAGCCAGTCCATCAGGCTGTCCAAATCCATGCAGCCCCCCCGACCCGAGCCAAGAGAAGGGTCGCCATAGCCCTTCAAATAAATGTTGCCCTGCAAAATGCCTTCGGCATCGAGGTAGCCGTCCATTTGCAGTTCTGTCTTAAAGCGAAAATCTTTGCCCAGCACGATCAAAGCCGTGGCCGTGCTCACCAGCTTCAGGGAAGAGGCCGGTTCCAAAGCCTCGCGGCTGTTGATTGCTGCCACTTCCCTGTGCGTGCTCATGTCTATCACGGA
>JALVES010000121.1 GCA_027030635.1 Saprospiraceae bacterium
TGCTGTGGTGGTGGCGAATTTGTAGTTTTAAGTTTACTGTTTACAGTGGACGGTTTACAGTTTTTTTTAGTGGGGGTTCGTTGGTTGGTGGGTTTTTGTTTAGTGTTTAACGTTTTTTAGTTTACTGTTTATGGTTGACCGTTTACAGTTTTTTGTTTAGTGTTTAGATTTTTTATTGTTATTTTAAGTTGGGCGGGCTTTAGCCCGCCAATTAGTACCGCGTGCTTTAGCGCGCGTAGTTTTTAGCCTCACCAAATTCGTTTGATCCCGAGCCCCACATATCCGGGAGTCGTGTGATAGGTCTTTATTTCCGTGTAGTATTGAGTTTGAGTAGCTGTCTGGAACAATTGGCCGTTTAGGTAGGCGAGGTCTCGTGCTTGTAGCAAGAGTTCCCAATGTTTGCTCAATTTATAGCTTGCTTTCATATTTACATTCCAGATGTCTTTTTGCAGTTCCTGGTAGAGGGAAGTGCCGCGGCTTATGTCGGCTCGAATATGCCAGGCTGAGGCAGGTGTCCACTGCAGAGAAGCGCCGAGATCATGTTGTTCAAGAGCATAAGGAGAAACACCGCTTACAGCAGAGACGCCCCACAGGAATCGGTACATCATGCCCGCCTTAAATTTCCCGTCAAAAAAAGATTTGTCTATTTGTAATTGTCCCCGGATTGTCTGTTGTGAGGCCGGAATGTAACTCAACGAATCAGTGATCACCCAAAAATCACTATGTGCGAAAAGAAGCTGCGCTTTTAAGCCCAGCAGCCAAGAAGGGGCATTTGCAAAAAGTATGGCATTTGCAGAAAAAGATTGGGCGGGCTCATCTGCAAGGCGATAAGTATATAGCCAATAACTGCCCTTCAAGCTGATTTGCTGCAGCAAGGCAGGTCTTTTGTAGGAATAGGAGCAACCCAAACTAAGGAAAGGTAATTGGGGTGAAATGGCCTTGGCAAACCACCCTAAGCTCCAGATATGACTATACGTCAGCGCTTTGTCAACTGCTATATTCCCTTGAATCAGCTTGCGTTGATCAGACATCAGGAGGAGATTGTTGGTGCTTTCAAAGGAGAGCGGGGCAAGGCGATAGCGGTATGATAACGACAGTTTATTTCGATCATTACCTTCCTTGAACAAGTAATTTGCTGAGGCATTAAGGGTGTGACGCCAAAATGCAAAAGAGACATCTATTTGTGAAAGTTGCGCGTATTGCATTGTCCCATTCAAACGAAATTGCCAATGGGGCAGCTTCATATCCAAGACCAGACCCGGGCCTGCATACAAGGCATCCCGCTGTGGGCTTGCATGAGCCTGAGGTAAAAAGTTTTGCAGGGATAAGTCGTTGTGCTTTTGCCCTGCTGTCAGGGAAAAAGCATATTTCCCAAACTTCATTTCTTTGTTGAATATCCATTTTACATTAAACGTCCTCTGACTAGAGTTAAAGAGCTGAACATAATTGATAAAGCCCGATGTATCTGTTATGGCAGGCACAAAGATGGTGTCCGTAGCGGATAGAGAATCAGTTCGCACAGCGTGTGTGGATGAAAAACTCCATTGGAAGCGATGAGACGCGCTCTTGTTCTTTTGGTATTTAAATTGTAGATCTGCGTGAAAATCATCCCGTTGCTCATTCTGAAAAGAAGTACTCAGAAGGCTGTCTGAGGCTACATCAACAAACTGTGTTTTGTCCTGTGCCTCATACCTTCGGGCCAGGTAACTTGCAGAAAAAGAAGAACGCCACTTCTCCGATAAAATCTGATCCAGTTTTATGTGTACACTGCCGAGCCGGCCAAGTTCGTTTTCCTGCGCTTGACTATTCATTCGACTGTTGTCGGAAAACACCACCCGCTCAAGAGAAAACTTTCTGCTCCGCTGAAATCTTCCACCCAGCAGGGAAAACCGCAACTTGGCTTTTTCTGAAAACCGCAGGGAAAAGTTTCCCGCAATGAGAGCATCATTGCCGGAGCTCAGGTCGTCGCTCAATCGAAATTCCGGCGGAGTGAGGTTTTCCATACTGACCATCCCGCCACCGGATGCTGTACTTTCATTCAGCATTCGCGAAATATTTTCATAACCCGTTTGCAGGCGTATGTAGTCTGAGCCGGAAAGCACTACTTCAGTGAGATTGTTGTTTCTTACAAAGACGGTATAGGCCAGTTTGTCTGACACACTGAGAAGGTCAAAATCGAAAAGATAACGGCTGCGTGGAGCGTAAAGAGTCGTTAAAGTTATCTGTGGTTTCCCCTTGGCCGATTCCTTGAGATGAATATCCATAGCTACATCTTCTGAGCTGTTGGCTTCATTTGCCGTAAGGCCGTCCTGATAGCGTTCTATAAAGTCTATGGATTTCACCGAAGCTACATCTATACTTCTCAAGGCAAACTCATGCTTGTCATTGAGCACATTGTGCCCGTCAATGAGTAAAACTTCTACTCGTTTTCCGTAAAACAAAATCTGGCGATCTTGTGAAATTTCTACACCCGGCATCTTGAGCAGCACATCTTCCAGATACTGTTCCGTCCCGTCTAAATAAGCGGAGAGGTGAAATCGGGTGGTGTCACCCATCACTTCCATTTTTGCCCGTCGGGCAGTTACTTCCACGCCAGACAATTCAAAAACATCAGGTTTTAGAAGGATGGATATATGCAGGGTATCTGCTACAAGTCTCAGAAGCGTATCGTATTTTTCATAGCCGAGCAAGCGGGCTTCAAGGCGATATAAGCCGTGACGAGGAGCCTGTAATTTCCAACGCGGTCTCTCTTCCACAACGACGTAGTCAATCGTTTGTCCGCCGAGGTCAGTCAGTGAAATTACGGCTCCAACAGGTGTTTTTCCCTCTTCGGTAAGTACAAGGCCCTTTACCACCTGAGCCGGCGAACTCATCGCCGACAAAAGGAACATGAATGAAACAAGTATGTTCCTGTTCATGCCGGTTTTAATTTCGATCTATATTTGCCGGCCGCTCTTCTTTTTGAGTTTCTCTGTCAGGCAAGGGGAAAGGTATCTTTTTTATTTCTTTGACGGCAATGGCTTTATAATGATAAGCCTGACCATCCATCTCCAAAATCAAACCACCCTCACCCATATATCGCTTCGGGCCATAGGAGAGCGGAATGTCCGGAGTGAACCAAGCCGTATAAGTGCGATCACCTATGCTTAAAAGCGCTTTCTGGCAGTTGAAGCCCAAAATTTCTTTGGTTTCACCTTCTACCGGTTTCCACCCAAAAGTGAGTTGAGGAGGATAGACGGTAGTGCATTTCGCTTTATCCCGATTCAAATCAGAAACTTTTGTGGCAAAGATGTTTCTCATGCCCCCTTTCTGGTAAAACAAATCCTGAGAAATCGTATCGCCTCGCTCATCCACGCGGATTTCTTCAAATACCGCCCATCCTCCCTGCACATCTATGTACAGGCTGTGGCGCTGTTTGTCAGCGAGAGCTTTTATGAGGCCCTGAGCCTGCTCCAAGGTGATGAACTGCAGATAAGTGGAAAGTCTTTGCTCTTTTTCCTTCTCATTCATTACACATTCATACTGCACTTCTAAAAAAACTCCACCCTCTTTTGGGGTGACTATCTCTGGAGACGGGGGCCGAAAGAATGCCGATAGGATTGAGAACAATAGTGAGAGAATCATGAGGTGGCGTTTAAAACAGCTTATTCAACAATGAAGTGTGGGATTTGGCAAAGATAGATTTTTTGGGGGGAATTTTTTAAGTTGTGGGGATAATCGTAACCGACTGAAACGATGAGACCAGGGACTGCTTTATCGTGTATCGTTGGCTTAACGTGATGAACGTGATGAACGTGATGAACGTAATGAACGTGATGAACGTAACGAACGTAATGAACGTAACGAACGTGATGAACTCCGATCCCTGAGCCTGCCTGCTGCAGGCAGGCTGAACGGAGTGTCAACGGAGAGAAGATCGGGGAGCGGGTCGCGTGATGAACGTGACGCGTAACGGGCGTGATGAACGTAACGAACGTAACAAACGTGACGAACGTGACAATCGTGACGCATGACGGGCGTGATAAACGTAAAATTGGAGAACTCACCACGGCGCTCACGGCGCTCACGGCGCTCACGGAGCGTTCACAAAG
>JALVES010000122.1 GCA_027030635.1 Saprospiraceae bacterium
GAAGATTCCAGGCCGGTCCAGGTGCCGGGGTTGACGTCTTCCAACCCGAGGCGTTTGATAAAATCCAGGTTCATTTTTCAGGTTTTACTTGTTATTTGGTGTAAAGGCAAAAGAGCCCTCAGGCTCTTTTACATATTTCTTCGGTACTGCCCGCCCACTTCGTAGAGGGCATTGGTAATTTGGCCCAAGGTACAGTATTTGGTCGTTTCCATGAGCTCGTCGAAGGTGTTTTTATTTTCCACGGCCTTGCGTTGCAGGCGGCTGAGCATTTCAGGTGCCTTTTCGGCCTGTGCCTTTTGCTGATTCAGGCGGGTTTGTATCTGGCGTTCCTTTTCTTCCTGCGTAGCACGTACCACCTCCTTGGGCAAAATGGTAGGCGAGCCGTCTTTCCCGAGGAAGGTGTTGACCCCGATGATGGGCAGCTTGCCGCTCAGCTTCAGGGATTCGTAGTACATGCTTTCCTCCTGAATTTTGTTGCGCTGATACATGTTTTCCATGGCGCCGAGGACGCCTCCGCGCTCCGTCAGTCGGTCGAATTCCGCCAGCACGGCCTCCTCCACCAAATCGGTCAGCTCCTCGATGATGAAGGAGCCTTGCAGCGGATTTTCGTTCTTGGCCAGCCCCAGCTCGTGGTTGATGATGAGTTGTATGGCCACGGCCCGACGCACGCTCTCCTCGGTGGGCGTGGTGATGGCCTCGTCGTAGGCGTTGGTGTGCAGGGAGTTGCAGTTGTCGTAGATGGCGTACAGCGCCTGCAGCGTAGTGCGTATGTCGTTGAAGGAAATTTCCTGGGCGTGCAGCGAGCGTCCCGAGGTCTGGATGTGGTACTTCAACTTTTGGGCGCGCTCATCGGAGCCGTACTTGAGTTTGAGGGCTTTCGCCCAAATGCGACGGGCCACGCGGCCAATCACGGCATACTCGGCATCCACCCCATTGGAGAAAAAGAAGGAAAAATTGCGGGCAAAGTCATTCACATCCATGCCACGGGCCAGGTAGTACTCCAGATAGGTAAAGCCGTTGGCCAGCGTAAAGGCCAGTTGCGTAATGGGATTGGCCCCGGCCTCGGCAATGTGATAGCCGGAGATGGACACGGAATAGAAATTCCGCACGCGGTGGTCAATGAAGTACTGCTGCATGTCGCCCATGAGGCGCAGGGAGAACTCGGTGGAGAAGATGCAGGTGTTTTGCGCCTGGTCTTCCTTCAGGATGTCGGCCTGTACCGTGCCGCGCACGGCATTCAGGGCGTGTGCTTTGCAGCGTTCATACACCTCGGCTTCCAACACCTGATCGCCGGTGAGGCCGAGGAGGAGCAGGCCGAGTCCGTTGTTGCCTTCCGGCAAATGCCCGTGGTACGCGGGGCGCGGCAGGCCCCTTTCGTCGTACAGCTCCCGCAATTTGGCTTCCACGCGGTCTTCTAAGCCGTGCTCGCGGATGTATTTTTCGCATTGCTGGTCTATGGCGGTGTTCATAAAGAAAGCGCACATGGCTGCAGCCGGCCCGTTGATGGTCATGGATACGGAGGTCTTCGGGTCGCAGAGGTCGAAGCCGGAGTACAGCTTCTTCATGTCGTCTAAGCAGCAGATGCTCACGCCGGAGTTGCCGATTTTGCCATAGATGTCGGGGCGGTAGTCGGGGTCTTCGCCGTACAGCGTTACGCTGTCGAAGGCCGTGGAGAGGCGCGCTGCCGGCATGCCCTGAGCGAGGTAGTGAAAGCGGCGATTGGTGCGCTCGGGCGCGCCTTCGCCGGCGAACATGCGCGTGGGGTCTTCGCCCTTGCGCTTAAAGGGAAACACCCCTGCCGTGTACGGAAACTCCCCGGGCACATTCTCCTGCAGGCTCCAGCGCAGAATTTCGCCCCAATCTTTGTAGCGGGGCAGCACCACTCGTGGCACTTTGGTGTGGCTAAGGGTTTCGACCTTCGTATGCACTTTGATTTCCCGCCCGCGCACCTTGTAGGTGAAGACCTCTGCTTCGTAAGCGGCCTTTTTGGCTTCCCACTGTTCGATGATTTGCATGCAGCGGCCGTCCAATTGGCGCCGGGTTTCTTCGTAAGCTTTTTCTAAGGCTTCCAACAGCTGTTCGCGTCCGGCGTTTTCGTCTTCTTCGTTCATGCCGGCAAGAGCCAGGGCGGCCATGCCCGTAGTGGAGGGCGTTTCGAGCAGGGTTTTCCTCGCGAGTTGCAGGCCGTAGAGTTTTTGCGCAATGGCGACCTGTTCGTCCACCCAGCGGTCGTAGCGCCGGTTGTTCTCGGCAATTTCGGACAGGTACCTGACGCGATCGGGGGGTATGATGTATATTTTTTCGCTTTCGCCTTCCGGCAAATGCAGTTGCGTGTGGAGCCCGGCTCCCGTTTTCTCACTGATGGTGCGCATCAGCGCCTTGTAGAGCCTGTTCGTTCCCGGGTCGTTGAACTGGGAGGCGATGGTGCCATATACCGGCATTTCGCTCAGCTCTTTTTCCCAGAGTTGGTGGTTGCGCTGATACTGTTTTTGCACGGCCCGCAGCGCATCCTCTGCCCCCCGCTTGTCGAACTTATTGATGGCGATGAGGTCGGCAAAGTCCAGCATGTCTATTTTTTCCAACTGGGTGGCTGCGCCAAATTCCGGCGTCATCACATAGAGCGAAAGGTCGGCATGGTCCACGATTTCCGAGTCGGATTGCCCGATGCCGGAGCTTTCCAACAGGATGAGGTCGAAGCCCGCAGCCTTGAGCACTTCTATGGCCGGAGCGATGTGTTTGGAGAGCGAGAGGTTGGCTTCGCGCGTAGCCAGCGAGCGCATATACACGCGCGGGCTGGAGACGCTGTTCATGCGGATTCGGTCGCCCAGCAGGGCGCCGCCCGTTTTGCGCTTGGTGGGGTCCACCGAAAGCAGGGCGATGTGCTTATCGGGGAAGTCCATGAGGAAGCGCCTTATCAGCTCGTCAATTAAGCTGGATTTTCCCGCTCCGCCCGTTCCGGTAATGCCCAGCACGGGAATGATTTTCTTTTCTTCCGCTATTTTCTCCTGCAATTGCCGGCGGAGTTTTTCGGCTTCTTCCCGCTCGTTTTCCACTATGGTGATGAGGTGGGCAATGGCGAGCCGGTCGTCGGGGGTCAGTTGAGAGAGGTCTTTATCAATTTTGAGAGGCGGCTCAAAGTCGCTCTTTTGAAGCAGGTCGTTGATCATCCCCTGCAGGCCCATGGCGCGGCCATCGTCGGGGGAGTATATTTTTTCGATGCCGTACTCCTGCAAGGCTTCAATTTCGGAAGGCAAAATGGTGCCTCCGCCTCCGCCGAAAATCCTGATATGCCCTGCGCCCTTTTCCTGCAGCAGGTCGTACATGTATTTGAAGAACTCGTTGTGCCCTCCCTGGTAAGAGGTGATGGCAATGGCCTGAGCGTCTTCCTGAATAGCCGTATTGACGATTTCCTCCGCCGAGCGATTATGCCCCAGGTGAATGACCTCTGCCCCGGATTGCTGCATAATACGCCGCATGATATTGATGGCCGCATCATGCCCGTCAAACAGGGAAGCAGCCGTAACGATGCGTATGTGGTGCCTGGGCCGGTATGGTTCTACGGTTTCACTCATATCAAAGTGGTTTAAGCGCGACCTCTCCCCATAGGGACAACAAGGCCGCAAGTACAAAACTGCCCTCGCAGGTCCGTACCTTTTATAACAGTTGAGGCAGGGCAAAAGATGCCCTTTTACAGGGTACAAAGGTAAGGAATTTTATGGTGGAGTCGGCGGAATCGGTTGAATCGGGGAAATCGGGGAAATCGGTGGAATCGGGGAAATCGGTGGAATCGGCGAGATGAAAAATCTGTGTAATCCCATAATCTGTGTAATCTGTGATTCTGACGATGAGCGTGATGAACGTAACGAACGTGATGAACGTGATGAACGTGATGAACGTAACGAACGTGACTTGATAGAACCTGCCTGCCGGTGAGTGAGCGGAGTCGAACTCCGCGGCAGCAGGCAGGCACCCCGATCCTTTGGTTAGCTCCAAATCAAAAATCAAAAATCGTTGATCGTTAATCGACATTCAAAAGAGGTCATTCTCAATTCTCCATTTTCCATTTTCAATTCTCCATTCTCCATTATTTT
>JALVES010000123.1 GCA_027030635.1 Saprospiraceae bacterium
TGTTCGCCTGCACAGTAGGGGTCTTTGAGGCTGTCTGCCATGATGGTCAGCTCGGGCAGGGAATCCACGCGAATGTGCAGGGAGTCGTAAACAATGCATTCTCCGACTTGCAGGGAGGCTACATAGGTAACAGATTCCTCAGGCGTGGCGAGCGGGTTTTCAGAAGCGGGGTCGCTCAGCCAGTCGGAGGGCGTCCACATAATGCCCGAATGCGTTGTTGTGGTGTTGATTTGCACGGAATCGCCGAGGCAAATTTCGAGGTAATCTTCTTCGGGTTGTATGATGGTTACATCTGCCGGAATGACTTCGATGCTGATGCTGGCCGTATCGGCGCAATAAGCGTTTTGGCTTACGGAAAATAGGGTGTAGGTGATGTCTGTTTCCGGCATGGCCGTAGCTCCGGCGATGTTGGGATTGTCTAAATACAGCGGAGGCAACCACAGATAAGTGGTGGTGCTGGTATCCGGAGAAATGGGCGCTGCCAATTGCACGGGGTATCCCTGACAGATGGTAGTGTCAGAGGTCGTCAGCATGCCCGGATCGAAGGTGTCAACAAAGATGGTGATTTCGTCCGACGCGCTGCAACCTTCTATTTCCACACTGGCGGAGTAGGTGGTTGTCTGTTGAGGGGCTACAAAAACCCCTGGCTGGGTGGGGTCGCTGACGATGCCATCTAAGGGCGTCCAGTTCAAGTTGGAATTTCCCACATTGTTGCTGGCAAAGAGGAATACGGTATCACCCTGACAGATTCCCGTGGGGTCCTGAGTGCCTATGCCGAGGGTAGGGTCGAGGACTTCGAGCCAGGTGGAGTCCATATCCACACAGGGACCGACGGTGCCTGTTACATATACGAACATGCTCTGCGGAGGCGTAACGACGGGATTGGGGATGCCGGGATTGTCAAACACGCTGATGGGTGTCCAGAAATAGCTGGCGGCACCTGTGGCGCTGATGTTGAGGCTGCCGCCCTGGCAGACATAGGCAGTATCCACACCGTGCAGGATTTCTACCTGCAGCTCGTCGAAAATCTGTATGGAGACGGAATCCAAGACGACCTGGCCACAACCAAAATCTTTGATGAGAGAAAAGGTGACGTACTCTTCGCCTTCGGGGATGCCATCAGACAAAACGGCAATCTGAAAGGTCTGCGTGGTTTGGCCGGGCAGGAAGGTGATTTCATTGGGTACGGTGGTGGTGTAATCCAGATCGGGCGTTGCTGTTCCGGTGATTTGCACTTCGTAGGTGAGCGTATCCTGGGCGGGTTCGTTCAACTGGAAGATGACGAAGTCAGGTACAAGTGTGCATTCTTCGGCCAGATAATCCACTCCGTTTTGTGAGTCAATACTGGCTACCGGATGCGAGCCCCTGATGTCGGAGATGAAGACGCCTGAGTCAAACACGCCGTCGCCGCGGTCAGCCACGGCCAGTTTGAGGTGATAGGTATTGCAGGGGATGACATCGGCATGGGCCGTGAGGCTTTTTTTGACGCCGAGGTAGTCGGAGGTGAGGCCGTCATAAGCTACGCTGGGGCCCTCGAGATTGTTGCGATAGTACTCCCAGTTTTGCAGGTTGTTGACGCTGTTGATCTCGACAGGGACATTGATGGGGGGAGGCAATACGGCGATGTTGTCTTGCCCGTTCAATCCGGGGATGCCGGTGATACCCGGACCTGAGATGAGAAAGGCAAAGATGTCGTTGAAATTGGTATTTACATATTCGGGATACTCTTCAGAGCCGAATACGTATTCGAAGTTGAGCTCGTCAGTAGCTACATAGACGTCGAGCTCCAGGATACAGGCGTCAAAGGACGGTTGGCCGTTTCCGCCGGGCAGGTTGGAGAGGAAGTCCAGGTCGGCATCACCGGGAGCCATGTTATTCTGACTGGTGAAAAAACTGCCAGGATTAGAGACGCCGGTTACGCTTCCGGAGGTGAGCAGCAGGCCTTTTTCCAAGCCCAGGTCGGTAAGGTCGCCCTGGCTGAAAACCCCCATAGCACCATTTGGGCAATTGATGTTTGTAATGGTCAACTGCGTTTGAGGGCTGGTGAGGGCATCTACAATGGTGGTGGTATCCTGGGTTTCTTCTGTTTGTATCAGGGCATAAGGTTCACAGGGTTCTGAGGAACATTCCCAATAGCCGTGGAAGCCGTCGAGTTCAACGCTGCCGTCGGAGATGAACTGCATGGTCAGCGCTCCGCTGCTTGCCGATACCTGGTAACAGACGGCGCCACCGCCACCACTTGAGAAGTTTTGTCCGGTGATGGTTGCAATGACCGGTGAAGAAGTGCTCGGGCCGTCGTAAAAGACGATTTGCTCGCCGAACTCGTCTATGTTGTAGTATTCGAAAGTAAAATTGATGCAGCCTGTCGGAGCCGGCGGTTGGATAGTCAGGGTGTAATTTTCGTTGGCGCTGTAATCGCCATCGGGGCCGCCGCTGTCATAGACTTCACCAATGCACAAGTCTGTAACCACATCGTCGTCAATGATGATGACGGGGTCTTTGGGGCGTACACAGAGCTTGAAGGTACCCCAGTTGGGGGTGGCACTCTCAGAATAATCCGTGATGCGCAAGAAGTAGGGAAGGCCGGGTGTAAGGCCGGAGACATTGAGCTGTACGCTGCTCTCATTGAGGTCGGCTGCGTTGCAGTCCAGCAATTGGAGGCCGTCAAACTCGCAATCACCGCGATAAATGGCCACTTGAGGCATGATCATGGCTGTAGAGCCCATGCCATCGGTGATCCCTGTGACTTCAATGGTATAGTCCAGGATGGTGTCCGAAGCGATGAATTGGAACCACACATCGTGTTGCATGGGGCCTAAGCCCATACATCCATTGACGCCGGGGACGTTGTCGTTGCCGATATCCGTAGCGGTGGCATTTTCATTGGTAAAAAAGACGGTATCGGGGCAATAAGGCGCCACGCCGAGGTCAATGATGCCGTTGCAATCATCATTGGCAGGTTGGGCAAAAAGGCTGAAGGCCAGGAGGAAAAAGGATAGAGTGCCGAATAACTTCTTCATAAGTGCAAATTGGTTTTTTTCATCAGCCGCTAAAGTACCATCTTTCTGTGAGAAATAGAAAATCAGCTTGGTGTTTTTTAGCCTTAATGCTCAATGGGTTACAAAATAATGCTTCATTACAGCTTTTACCGTTTGCATTTTTGCAAGGCTTCTTCTACTTCTTGCACCTTGATGGGTGGTGCCTGGTTGCCCCAGGCATTTCGGGCGTAATTGAGGATGTTGGTGATTTCCGTGGCGTTTAAATTGGGGTGGGGGGGCATATTACCGTAAAAGGATCTTCCGCCGAGCAGCAGGCTGTCTTTTGCTCCCAGTTTAATCAGACAGGCAGTTTCGACACCTTGGGACAGCAAAAAATCACTGCCGGCAAGAGCAGGGATGAGCTGCTCCAGTCCGCTTCCATCTTCCATGTGGCAATCTGCGCATTGACTCAGGTAAAGGCGCTCTCCCTGAGCATAAGGCTGGTAAGTACAGGCAAAAATGCCCAAGCCGAATCCGAGCAGGAGCAGCAGCATGGCGCTGTAGTAAACCCGTTTTTTCATGGGGGCAAAGGTAGCTCATCATTTGCCGAAAGGCAAATACTCAAAAAAATGACCGATTTCTCAACAAAAAGCACCTCTCTTTTAAAAAAAGGGCGTATCTTGCAGCCGAATCCACACACCTGTTGAGACAAGCTGCATCTTCCCATGGTACCCCTCGCGGGAGATGTGCAACACCCGGGGAAAAGACAATCTACCAAAAATTATTGCCGAGCCGTAGATGCTTTAGGCTGAGTCTGCCTGTTGCCTCTACTGCTTTGCCATTTACTTTGTTTTAAACTGCAAATCCATGAGCAACCGTTTACACTTCCTTTTTGCCTTGCTTTTTGGGCTGGGAATGAGTGTCTCAGTTCATGCTCAATTGAGCGTAACCTTGGACGCGACGAACCCGGCCTGCGGAGGTTTTTCTACCGGCTCGATCACTGCTAATCCTGGCGGAGGAATGCCTCCCTACACCTATTTGTGGAATACCGGCGCTACCACGCAAACCATCACCGGCTTGCCTGTGGGTACTTACAGCGTAACGGTTACCG